>JBIIOU010000091.1:0-7997 GCA_044336815.1 Candidatus Nanopelagicales bacterium
TGTGAACTTCTTTTAGTTGAGCGGTCAGGGGCCAGCAACAGGGTTTAAACACCCCACCTAGCGGTAGGGAACGGTGCTACTCTTCATTACCCTCAAAGCAACGTAACAGGCCGCACCCACAACCAAGGGTGTAGTGGGATGGGTTTAGGGTGCCGCCGATACCGGCCACACCGGGCCGCACCCAACCAACACCGAGAGCGAGCCGATCGGTTGGCGCTGAACTTACTGGCGTAGCAACATCAATATTTGGCATTTCATGCTCCAACAGGTCAAAGGAGTCAATACCCAAACGGGCACCTGCCCATGATGGTAAAACACTCCCGCCCTAAAACCAAGGGCTTAGCGAGATTCTCTCCCCGGCGCCTCTATGCCAAGACCTATCCCAAGGAAGCACCCCGAGTTCTTGTGACAGGAATTAGATGAGCACCTATGTACACATATAGGGGTGGGGTAGCAAGGCAGGGCTCAGGTCAAAGAATCCCGGCGAATTCCAATCCAAGGGTTCGGTGGCTCTTGTAGCGATAGCTGCAGGCACGGCTGGGTTTAGGTGGTCATTTTCTAGGCAGGCTGGGACCAGTCAACTTGAATACCTCGGTACGTGGCTTGGGGTGCTGATGGGGGGAGCTGGCGGGGACCTAACCGGGTTCCTCGCTGCCGATGGCTAGTTACCAGGTTCAGCCGGGAACCACATCGTGCTAGTTGCCCAAGACAACAAGTGGGTGACCCTGCTGGATGTGATCCCCTTGTACAGCAACTGCAGGACACCACTTGTCTTTAGCAATACCTCTGAATGCGCACGTTATTGTCGTGAAACCGGCCGATTATCTACTTTTCACGACAATAACGTGCGCATTCAGCTTCAGCCCATGAGATCGCGCACCACCGCATCGGCAAAAAGTCGACCCCTCGTCGAGACTACGAGCCGATCAGATGGCGCTGAACTAACTGGGGTAGCAACATCAATACTGGGCATCTAGTGCTCCAATCGTTGGGCGGGCCAATACCCAAGTCGGCAGCTGCTGCCACGGTACGTCGCAAGCCGTCAAACACCTAGGGATTCTTCCAACTTTCCGAGCCGGCTCCGCAAACAACCGGCCCCAGGTCAACAGCGGTCAGGGGCCAGCAACAGGGTTTAAACACCCCACCTAGTGGTAGGGAACGGTGCTACTCTTCGCTACCCTCAAAGCACCTGTAGTCACCCTCGTCCGTAGTGTAGTGTGCAAAAGAAGGGTTTTGGGTGCCGCCGATACCGGCAACACCCGGCCGCACCCAACCAGCACCGAGTGCGAGCCGATCAGACGGCGCTGAACTTACTGGTCCGTAGACTTCACTCTTCGACATTTTCTCTCCCGTGTTGTAGGTCGGTAGCCGGGATTCAACACCCCACCTAGTGCGCGAATTCGCCCCGGTAGTACTCAAATAGCCAACCAACCAAGGCGACGATCAGCAACGTGAAGGCAAACACCAAAAGCCAAACCGCGAAAATCAGTCCGAGAACAACTAAGAAGGCCGAAAAGCCAAGCACTAGCGGCCACCAGGAATGCGGGCTAAAGAACCCGTACTCCGGGTCAGCTTCATCGATATTGCCATCGATTCGATCCTCGGGCCTTGGATAGACCCGTTTGGCGGTATAGAGCACATAGAAGGCGACCAAGAAAGCCAAGGCTCCAGAAAGGGCTAACCCGGTGGTCCCAATTGGATCATGCGACAGGTACCAGTAAACAAATGCCGTTATTGGAAAGAAAATTGCCCCTAGGCCAAATATTCGGCCTTCAATTTTCACGACTTACTTCCTTCAACCGCAGGTGCGTGAGTCGTGATCGCAAGTTCTGGATGATGCAAATCAAATGCAGGCCGCTCAGAGCGGATCTTCGGGATCGATACAAAGTTGTGGCGCGGTGGTGGGCATGAAGTTGCCCACTCGAGCGAACCGCCCCAGCCCCACGGATCATCAACACCAACCATCGGCGCAGTGCGAGTAGTCTTAATTACATTCCAGATAAAGAAGAGCGTTGAAATACCCAGAATGGCAGCTCCTACGGTCGACACCGCATTGAGGGTTGAGAAGCCATCCGAAGGTAGGTAATCACCGTACCGCCGTGGCATTCCTTGCACACCCAGCCAGTGCTGCACCAAGAACGTCGTCTGGAAACCAATAAACAGCAGCCAAAAATGCATCTTGCCTAGGCGCTCATTTAGCATTTTGCCGGTCATTTTTGGCCACCAGAAGTACAGCCCCGCGAAGAACATGAACACTACGGTTCCAAATACGGTGTAGTGGAAATGGGCTACCACGAAATAGCTGTCTGAAAGGTGGAAGTCAAGTGGGGGCGCCGACAAAATGATGCCGGTGAGCCCGCCGAATAAGAACGTGAACATGAAGCCCATGGTCCAAAGCATCGGGGTATCAAATGAGACCGATCCGCGCCACATCGTGCCAATCCAGTTGAAGAATTTGACACCTGTTGGCACCGCGATCAGCATCGTCATGAACGCAAAGAAGGGCAGATAAACCGACCCGGTGACATAAAGGTGGTGGGCCCACACCGCCATCGAAAGGGCCCCGATCCCCAAAGTTGCGTAGATCAAACCTTTATATCCAAAGACCGGCTTACGGGAAAAGACCGGGATGATTTCGCTGGCAATTCCAAAGAACGGCAGCGCCAAAATATATACTTCTGGATGGCCGAAGAACCAGAAAAGGTGCTGCCAGAGCATCGCTCCGCCGTTTTCAGGAGCGAAAACCACCGCCCCATAGTTACGGTCAATGAACGCGAGTGCGAGTGCACCCGCCAAAACTGGGAACGCAAGCAGGGCCAGCACACTTGTGACGAAAATCGTCCAGGTGAAAATGGGCATCCGGAACATAGTCATGCCCGGTGCTCGCATGCAGAAAATGGTTGTCACGAAGTTGACCGAGCCAAGGATGGTGCCCAGGCCGCCCATGGCCAAGCCCAGCAACCATAGGTCGCCACCCACCTCAGGCGAATAAACTCCATTGCTCAGCGGCGCATAGGCGAACCACCCAAAGGCTGCCGCCCCTCCCGGGGTTAGGAAGCCCGCGGCCACGACCATGCCGCCGAAAGCGAACAGCCAAAAACCCAACATGTTGAGGCGCGGAAATGCTACGTCAGGTGAGCCGATCTGCAGCGGCATGATGACGTTCGCGTAGCCGACGAACAGCGGGGTTGCAAACAAGAAAAGCATGATTGTCCCGTGCATCGTGAACAGCTGGTTGTACTGCTCAAGTGAAACGAATTGCAGCCCCGGGATGGCGAGCTCGGCTCGGACAACCAGTGCCATCGCACCTGCAGCGAAGAACCAAAATGTCGCCAGTATTAGGTACATGTAACCGATCACCTTGTGGTCGGTTGAGGTCAACCAAGACACCACCATCGAGCCGGGGCTCTTTTTCTTGCGCTGCGGTAATTGCGGTCCCTGATCCGACGTAACGACGCGGTCGCTGAGAATTGTCATATCGTTGTCTCCCCTGGCATTTGACCTTCGTCGGTGCTACGGCCTGTGTCGAGCAGCCCTGACTGACCCTGTGTTTTCAGTTGCTCGACATAAGCATCGAATTCAGCGCGCTCGACAACTTTGACCGAGAAAAGCATCTGCGAATGCTCCACTCCGCACAACTCGGCGCAGCGTCCTACATAAGTACCGACTTTGTCGGGCGTTAACTCAAATGCATTGGTCTTGCCCGGGATGACATCCATTTTGAAGAGGAAATCCGGCACCCAGAAGGAATGGATCACATCAGGTGAAGTGAGCTCGAAGCGCACTTTTTCGTTTACCGGCAGGACTAATACTGCATTTTGGGCAGGGGTACCGACCGTGTAGACATCTTCGTCTAGGTAGTTAAATCCCCAGTTCCAGCGGTAGGCCACCACATTGACCGTTTGAACCTGGTCGTTCTCCATGGTCAGAAGTTCACTTTGATCTCTGGCGGTGAACCAAAAAAGGCCAAGGATCATGATTAGCGGGACAACCGTGTAAAGCAGTTCAAGAGGCATGTTGTAGGCGGTCTGCTCAGGTACTTCATCTTTATGCCGGCGGCGATACGCAACGGCCGCCCATAGCATCAACCCCCAGGTGAGGATGCCAACTCCCCAGGCGGCGATCCAAGACCCATTCCATAAATTCAAAATGGTGTGGGCTTCTTTGGTTGCGGGCTCGGGCATATCGAAGAAGAAGGCCTCATTGGCCGTGCACCCGCTCAAAATGGTCGTGGCGGCAATTGCGCAAATAACGATTAAAAACGTGCGCGGGCGGCGCAGTTGCGCAGCCACCTCGGTCACACCCACGAAATACCCTTCTCCGGAAACTGATCTGGCGTCAGGCTATCGCACTCTTAGGGGGTAACGCCCCCTCACCCGGGGCGAATTGCCATGAGGGATTCACCACACCCGGGGCCGACCACTAACGTGCGTTCCATGGCCCGCATCTGGCACCCACCGGCGGGCCTCCTGGACGGCATGGGCGGCCAACCACTTCCTCCAGTTGTAGCGACCGCGATGGCGGCGGCGGCGGCACAAGGCTGGGCTGATCCAAGGCGGCTGCACCACGCGGGCAGGCAAGCCGGAGCCCTACTGGACGCAGCCCGAAGCAGTATCGCAAACAGCCTCTCTATGGCCGCTGGCATGACGATTACCGCCGAGGAGATCTACTTCACGTCCGGTGTCGCTGCGGCACAATCTTTTGCCCTTGACGGCTACCCGGGGCCGCTGGCCTTGGGTTCGGTCGAAACCACTGCGCTGCTGGATTTAGGTGAAGTGCGCCCGGCCACGCAAATAGTCGGCGTCGATGCCTACGGCCGCATTGAAGCCGAGGCTTTTCACCAGGCCGCAGCAACTGCAGCCATTGCCGCCCTGCAGGTGGCCAATACCGAAGTCGGCACCTGCCAGCCCATCGAACTAGTGGCCGCCACCGACCCCGGCATGCCGATCTTGATGGATGCCAGCCAAGCCATTGGGCGGATCCCCTTGCCCCAGGGGTGGTCAATGCTCACGGCCGGAGCTCGTGATTGGGCCGGGCCGGCCGGGGTCGCAATTTTGGTGGTGCGGCGTGACGTGCGCTGGCTGCCCCCGATAAATGCAGAGCGCGGGTGGCTTGGTGGGTTCCCCGACATCGCTGGTGCGGTGGGAGCTGCAACCGCGCTGGAAACCTTGATGAATGCGCAGATACCCCTGGCCCAACAAGCCCACGCCGATATCGAACTACTGCGCGCTGGCATCGTCAGCGGGCTTACCGATGTCGAGGTACTAGGCGATCCTGTTTGGCGCCTACCCCACATTCTCAATTTCTCCGTGCTCTATGTATCCGGCGAAGCACTCGTTACCGAACTCGATAAACGAGGCTTTGCCGTTGCCAGCGGATCAGCTTGTGTTGCCGATCATGCGCGACCAAGCCATGTTTTAGCTGCCATGGGCGCCTACACGGGTGGCAATATTCGAATTTCACTTCCGCTAGGTTGCACCACTGAAACCGTTGAAAACTTTCTTGAAGTGCTACCAAGTGCTGTCGCCGCAGTTAGGGCAGATATTTAATGAACCCACAAGTTTGGCTCGATGAAAGAGGGCGCCGCTGCCCGCTTCCGATCATTGCCCTCAACCGCGCAGCAATGGAGCAGCCGGCCGGCACCGTTATCGCTTTAATAAGTGATGATCCGGCAGCCAAATTTGATGTGCCAGCATGGTGCCGGATAAAAAATGCGACTTTCTTGGGTGAAAGCCCAGTTGACGATGGTGGCGACGGGTTGGTGTTCCAAATAATGGTCGACGCAGCGAACTAAACGGTAAAGCACGGCTCCAAAAGCAGCGCCTGCTTCAGTGTGAATAAGTACTCCTTGCGCGAAATTTCTATCGCCCCAAGGCTCGCAAGGTGATCGGTGCACCATTGCACATCGATGAATCGATCATCACCACAGATACGTAATTTATTCACTAGTGCAACAAGGGCGACCTTTGAAGCGTCCCGCTCGCGGTGGAACATCGACTCCCCCGCGAAAACTCCCCCAACCTCAATGCCATACAAGCCTCCGACTAGCTCACCCGCTCGCCACACCTCAACCGAATGCGCCCACCCCATTTGATGCAGGGCTGAGTAACTTTCGATGAATTCTTCGGTTATCCACGCACCGTCACGACGACCAGCAGCGCATTCACGCATGACTTGGGTGAAATCCTGATCCATTGTTACCTCGAAATTACTTACTGATTTTCGAAGTGACTGACTGACGCGCAAACCCGAAAGACGCAAAATCCCTCTCGGGTCAGGTGACCACCAACCAAGTTCACCGGTATCTACATGCATCGGGAACAAGCCCATCCGATAGGCGTTCAATACCGTGCCGGGTGCCAGATCGGCACCAATCCCGATGACCTCAAAGCCCGGATCCGCCAATGCAGGGTCAGGCAGGAGCCAATCACCGGGTGCTGGTTCTACCCGCATGGCCTTGGCACTAACCGATTATGGCCGCGGGCAGGAAATATGCGGTTCAATCTCTGCGGCCGCATCATCGCCATATGTTTTCGCGATCCGCTCGAGGAAGTGGCGTTGAGCGATCGAATACTCTTGGGTGCCAATTGTTTCGATGACATACGTCGCCAAGAGCGAGCCGATTTGGGCGCTGCGTTCATCGCTAAGACCCCAAGCTTGCCCGGACAGGAAACCCGCGCGAAAGGCGTCACCAACACCGGTTGGATCGGCCTTTAATTCTTCCTCTGGGCAAGTAACAGTTACCGCCGGCTCCCCGCGCCTTTCGATTCGCGCACCAGCTGGGCCAAGGGTGGTAACGCGCACTTCGACGCGGGCGGCAATATCCTCCGCCGACCAGCCGGTCTTTTGATGAATAAGTGCCGACTCGTACTCATTGGTAAACAGCAGCGCTGCGCCCTCAACGAGCGGTCGAATCTCATCGCCATCCATACGAGCAAGTTGCTGGCTCGGATCGGCAGCAAATGGGACACCTCGAAAACGGCATTCCTCGGTATGTCGAAGCATGGCCTCGGGGTCATTGGGCCCAATAAGCACAATGTCCGCGGCGCCCACTCGATCAATAACCGGCTGCAATTCGATGCTGCGGGCTTCTGACATCGCGCCTGGATAAAAGGAGGCAATCTGATTTTGTTCAAGGTCGGTGGTGCAGACAAATCGTGCAGTGTGGTGCACATCAGATATGAGCACCGAGGCGGTGTCGACACCATGTCGTTGCAGCCAGGAACCGTAATCACTGAAATCGGAGCCGACCGCCCCAACTAGCACAGGTTTTAAGCCGAGGCAGCCCATGCCGAATGCGATATTGGCTGCCACTCCCCCGCGGCGAATCTCAAGTGCCTCGACTAAGAAAGACAACGAAATCTTGTCGAGCTTGTCGGCGACGAGTGAATCGGCGAACCGACCCGGGAAAGTCATTAAATGGTCGGTCGCGATGGACCCGGTTATTAGGACAGCCACGTTGGCAGACCCTACCTGTCAGCGGCTAGAGATATCGCATGCTGGCGTCGAACCAGGTAGTCGGTGTCGGTTCGCGGCGACAATTTCGTAGCCGCGGTCTGTTAGTTGCGCCAGCCCAGGCAGGCTAAGTGATGCTCCTAGTACCCGCCAGGGCCACGGTGAAGCTTGTAGCAGCGCCGCGATGGCTCGACCCCCTGCCACTGGAGCGCCCTCACGCGGTACCCACTGCAATGCACTTTCACACTGTGTTTGCGAGACCCCAAGTTCATCAAGGTCAGCGTGCTGCCAAGGGATGATGATCGCCGGCGGCTTGACCCAGCGCTCTAATTTACCCGCGCACCACGTGCAAAAGCCACAGTCACCATCAAAGATGACCGTGGCTTTAGCTCGCATTTGAAGTCCTTTAACTAAATGAGTCTCCGCAGGCGCATGAACTACCCGCGTTAGGGTTATCGATCGTGAACCCTTGCTTTTCGATGGTGTCGACGAAATCGATGGTGGCTCCACCCAGGTATGGGGAGCTCATGCGATCGGTGACT
>JBIIOU010000082.1:0-8748 GCA_044336815.1 Candidatus Nanopelagicales bacterium
TGACTACGCCAACGCCGTTGTAATCCTTTACGACATCACCGTCGAGGCTGCGGTCGTCAAAGAAAAGCTGATAGCGAAGGCCCGAGCAACCACCGGGCTGTACTGCAATCCGCAAGGAGAGGTCATCGCGCCCTTCGGCATCAAGGAGGGTCTTTACTTTCAGAGCAGCGGCATCGGTCAGGACGATACCCTCGCCAGATACCTGCTCGCTGGAGACCTGATCGGTTGTCGTGTCAGCCGACATGTTTACCCCTTCGTTGGTGCCGGCTCCGGTGAGCCAAGCAGCGTTCGTCCCCTGATTAAACCAAACCTCAAGGGAAAGTCTTTGAATCTCAGTCTACGACATTCTGAACCATCCGCCTAGCTACGTTATTCCCAGCCCTCGGCCCCTTCTGGTTTCACGCCCGGGTAGGTGATGAATAATGAGTAGGTGACCGAATTACTCCACGAACCGCAACCGACTCCGCTCGCGTTGCTACTCCTTGGGCAGGCGGCAGATCCAGATAGTGAGCGCGGGGTTGAATGCCCCGGCGGGCTTCCGGCAGCCAGTGACCCTGACCTAGTTGACCGAGCAGCCGCCGCGAAGGCTGCCCTAGGCGATCGGCTTTTTATCTTGGGTCACCACTACCAACGCAATGAAGTTATCCAATTCGCTGACGTAACCGGCGACTCATTCAAATTGGCTCAGCAAGCCGCCGCACATCCAGGGGCCGAGTTCATTGTTTTTTGCGGGGTGCACTTCATGGCAGAAAGCGCCGATATCCTCACCGCCGACAACCAACAGGTGATCTTGCCCGATCTCGCCGCGGGCTGCTCAATGGCCGATATGGCAAATATCGTGCAGGTAGAGCAATGTTGGGACGACCTCGCTGCCGCTGGTATCGCCGAGGTAACAATCCCCATCACCTATATGAACTCAACTGCGGCAATAAAAGCTTTTACCGGCCGGCACGGTGGTTCGGTATGTACTTCGAGTAATGCAGAACGCAGCATGCAGTGGGCCTTCGAACAAGGTGAGAAAGTCCTTTTTCTCCCCGACCAGCACCTCGGACGAAATACCGCTGTTCGTGAGCTCGGACTCTCGCTCGATGACTGCGTGGTTTTTGATCCACGTAAACCATCAGGTGGGCTAACAACCGAACAACTCCACGCGGCCAAAGTCATCCTCTGGAAAGGCCACTGCTCAGTGCACGGTCGATTCACCGCTGCTTGCGTTGACGATGTTCGCGACCGCATCCCCGGGGTGAGCGTTATCGTCCATCCTGAGTGCACTTACGAGGTTGTCACAAAGGCCGATTTCGTTGGTTCGACCGAAAAGATCATTGCCACAATCGCCGCTGCGCCTTCGGGTAGCTCTTGGGCAATTGGCACCGAATTGAACCTTGTCAAACGAATCGCTCAAGATAACCCAGACAAGACCATCGCGTATCTCGATAAATCCGTGTGCTTTTGCTCGACGATGAACCGCATTGACCTACCGCACCTGGTCTGGGTGTTGGAGTCACTAGTGGCTGGCCAGGTGGTTAACCAAATTGAGGTCGACCCCGAAACCGCCAAGTGGGCCAAGGTGTCACTTGACCGCATGCTTGCCCTTCCCGGGCCAATTGCGACTTCCGACTAGGCTGGGCAATCATGTTGGGATTTAAGAAAAAGGACTCCGCCTCAGGAGCCTCGTCAACTGACCAGGCCACGGCGCCCACGGGTTCAACCACCGGCACCGGCCCTGGCGGTACCAAAGGCCACGCCACCCCCTCGCGTCGTGAGGCTGAAGACGCCCGCAAGAACCAGTTGAAAATCCCCAAAGACCCCAAGGCTGCGAAGAAAGCCGCACGTCAACGTGACCAAGAAGAACGCTCGCGTGCTCGCCTAGGGATGAAAAATGGTGAAGAGCGTTACCTACCCGCACGTGATCGTGGCCCAGCGCGGGCCTTCGCCCGCAACTTCGTCGATGCCCGAATCACTCTGGCTGAGTTCTTCATATTTATCGCGATTGCGGTACTGGCGCTCGGCTTTATAAAAAACCCGCTAATCCAAAGTTGGGTATCAATCGGCTTCTTCGCGGTAACCGCGCTCATCGTGGTCGACACCGTCGTGCTGCTGGTGCAACTTAGCCTTAGAGCCAAGAAGGAATTCCCAGAAGCCACAGATCGCAAAGGTTTGCTGCTTTACGCCACCCTGCGCACCTTGCAATTACGCCGGTTGCGACTTCCACCACCACGGGTTCGCCGCGGCGGAGCACCCAAGATCTAGCCGAAAATAACTACTCTGGGCGCAGGCCCATTGGGCCGTAGACAATCCGATCTTCTTCGAGCAGCAAGACTTGCTCAATACCTGCATCAAGCAAGATCTGCCACACTTGGCCAATCCAAGTCTCGGCATCAGATTGTGACGGGAACTCGGTCGCCATCGAGGTATCGGGTAATTCAGCTACTACAACGCCCTCAGCCGTCAAGTATTGCCAGGACCAAGCCATGTGAACTCCTTCTCGAACAAAGTGACCGCTGCCAAAAATCCAAGATCGCCAGTGTAGAGGCCGACGGAGCACATCGTGGAATCGTAGCTTTTCTTTGGGCTCTAATGCCGGCGCGCCCGTTTGGCATTGACATCCGCTGCAACACGTGGGATGTTCGCGTTACAACTGAATCCGCGTATTTGACCCCAGGGGAAGTCCGGTGTGAATCCGGCGCTGTCCCGCAACCGTGATCCCAGAACTTGGGCGAGTCGGAGTACCTGGCAGATACGAGCGGCTCCACCCGTCGAGGTAACGGAACGGAGCCCGGGTCTATACCCGGTCTCCCTTCTTGCAGTAATGCAGGAGGGGTTTTTCATTGGCCGGATAGGACGTGGGCGCCGATCTAACACCGCTCAACGAAGAAATGGTGACCATGTCAAAACGTATTTCCGCCGCACTCGTGGCCCTGGCCGCATGCAGCTTGACCCTTACCGCGAACATTGGCCCCGCCCAAGCCGGAGCCACAACCACTACAGCGAAAACAGCTACGACAGCAACCACCGGCCTTTATGGCGCAGGTGACCCAACCTACGACGGGGTCTTTCGTCAGTCGCTGGCGATTTTAGGGTTGGTCGCAAATGACGTTAAACCAAACAAAGCCGCAATCACCTGGCTGCTCAAGCAGCAGTGCGCTAATGGCAGCTTCCAGGCCTACCGACCCGACACCACCAAAGCCTGTGACGTATCTGATCCTGTTAACTACACCGGCCCTGATACCAACTCCACGGCACTAGCGCTAACGGCCTTGTCTGCCGCAAATCAGTCAGCGAGCGCCGGCTCCGCAGCCGCATGGTTAGCCAAGCAGCAAAACAAGGATGGCGGGTGGCCCTGGTTCAGCGGTTCGCCTTCGGATTCTAGTTCGACCGGTTTGGCGCTGGCCGCGGTAAAAGCACTGAAGCCAAGTGGAAGTGGCCCGGCGATTGTCAAGGCTGGTAAGTACTTGACATCAGTAAAACTCTCGTGTGCAAGCGGCGGTGGCCTCGCTTTCCAAAAACCTGGGGCCGCTAATGCGCAATCAACCGCCCAGGCATTCACCGGCCTTACCGCCGGGCTTGTTGTCAGTGGAGCGAAAACACTCAACGCGAATCCGACCTGCGGTGCAACTACGGCAAGTAATGCCGGTAGTTATCTGGCAAACGCGATAACGAAGGACGGTGCGTTGCCGAATTCATTCGGCGCCGGCAGCGATTTCTCATCAACTGCATTCTCGATCCTCGGTTTCGTTGCCAGTGCCACTGGCAAGCAGGCGGTCACCAGAGGTACCTCGACGTTGGCGGCTAATGCGTCCGCTTACGGGGTTCCAGATGGTGAGGCTTCACCTGGCGCCCTCGGATTATTACTGATGGTCAGTAAAGCCACCAACACTAAAGCGACGAATTTCGGTGGGGTAAACCTCATCACCACGCTGCAGCAGAGCCAGCAGTAATGCGCATCTTGGCCCGGGCCGCTGTCATCACCGCCGCAATTTGCCTTGCGGCTCAGGTGTTTGCCCCAGCGGCCCGGGCCGAGACCGCATACCGCTATTGGACTTTTTGGACAGTGGCTGGCAGCGAATGGGTTTTATCGCAAGTTGGCCCCGCGTCCACCTTGCCCGCTGACGGCGACGTTCAAGCTTGGCGCTTTGCGGTTACCGCCAACGCCAGCAGTAGCACCTATCCTCCGCGCACAGATCCGACACTAGCTTTTGAAAAAATTTGTGGCACGGTTACGAAACCGACCGGCCAAATCAGAGTTGCCATGGTTATTGATCCAGGTTTGTCGAATTCAGCTCCCGCTGGTCAATCACCTCCGCGTGCTCGTGGTGCCTGCGCGGTCATAGCCGAATCCAGATCAGGCGCAGATGCACTGATGGCAATCGCGACACCGCGAGTTGACAAGGGCATGGTCTGCGGAATCGACGAATACCCGATTGGTGAATGCGCGATTGCCATCGACATAAACACCACATCAATTTCACCTGATGGCGATGAAGACATATTGACGGTACCGATGCCAGCGGTCAGTGAGGTTGCAGTTGCTGCTGCCCCGGTACCCGAAAAAGGCAGTCCCATCCCGCTTATGGCGGTTGGCTTGGTCATTGCCCTTGGCTTAGTTGGCGCTTGGCTACTGCAACGCAGGCGGGCCTCATGACTGGATCTCTTTTCGCAACCCCCAGGTGGCTACATCCCGCAGCCTGGTGGATATGGGCACTCGGGCTAGCAACCGCGGCCAGTCGCACCACGAATCCACTCCTATTAGGACTCATCATTGCGGTTGCGGCGTTGGTGGTAACCGCGCGCAAGCCCGATGCGCCATGGGGGCGTTCGTTCATGTTCTTTGTGCGCCTCGGGGTTGCAGTAATTGTCATCCGCGTTGCAGTGCAATTGATTCTTGGTGCTGCCTTCGGCACCACGATTCTGTTGCCGCTACCGGGCTTCGCTTTGCCAACCTGGCTCTCCGGGGCTCGACTTGGTGGTGATATCACTTTGGAGAGTTTGCTATTGGCGTTCTACGACGGCTTGAGGCTTGCCACCATCTTGATCTGCGTCGGGGCTGCAAATTCACTCGCGTCACCCACCAGGTTGCTTAAGTCTGTGCCCGCGGCACTTTACGAGTTCGGGGTGACCGTGGTGGTCGCGATGACATTTACTCCGCAGTTAGTTACCGACGTTGATCGAGTGCGAACCGCTCGCCGCCTACGGGGGCGGCCAACCAAAGGAATCCGCGCCATCGCGGGTTCTGCAATGCCGGTTTTCGAGGGGGCGCTTGAAAAATCCGTGACCCTAGCGGCCGCCATGGACTCGCGTGGCTATGGTCGCCGCGGGTCAATAAGTGCAGCAAATCGCCGCCTAAATTCCGCGCTGCTTCTAATTGGTTTGGTCGCTGCTTGCATTGGGGCGTACGCGCTAATTTCTGCGGGTTCACCAGCCGCACTTGGCTTGCCGATGCTGGTCGCCGGCGTCAGTGTTGGCATAATCTCAATCACTATGTCGGCACGTGCTGCCGTGCGCACCAGGTACCGACCTGACCCGTGGGCCATTCCTGAAATGCTTGTTTCCACCGCCGGGGTCGTTGTTGCATTTAGTTTCGTAGGGTCCCTCTGGCTTTCACTTGCCGGTATTGATACCCCCAGCAACCCCCCTACTTGGCCAGCACTTCCGCTCGTGCCGGTACTCGGGCTGATCATTGCTGCAACCCCTGCGTTCACCGCACCGATGCTGCCCCGTGATACACGGGTCGCAATGAGTAAAAATAGAATCGAGGTGGACGCATGATCTCTTTCGAGCACGTTTCAGTAACTTATCCAGGGGCATCCGCGCCCGCACTGGTTGATGTGAACCTGTACATCCCTGAAGGTGAGTTAGTGCTGGTGGTGGGCCGCACCGGAAGCGGAAAATCCACCCTGCTTAGAGCCATCAACGGTTTAGTGCCGCATTTCACCGGTGGCACCTTGGCCGGCCGAATTCTCGTCGATGGGCGCGATACCGCGGTCAACCCACCACGTGAACTTGCCGATCTTGTCGGAGTCGTTCCGCAGGATCCGATGAGTGGATTCGTTGCCGACATTGTTGAGGAAGAACTCGCCTACGGCATGGAGTGCCTGGGTCTAGCACCTGATGTGATGCGCCGAAGAGTTGAAGAGACCCTGGATCTTCTAGGACTTGTCGAACTCCGCAACAGGCCGCTGCTTTCATTATCAGCAGGTCAACGCCAGCGAGTAGCGATAGGCGCCGTGCTGACCTCACACCCAAAAATACTCGTACTGGACGAGCCGACTTCAGCGCTGGATCCAGGTGCCGCAGAAGATGTTTTAGCAGCATTACAACGCTTGGTTCACGACCTTAATGTCACTGTTGTCATGGCAGAGCACCGACTGGAGCGCGTAGTCCAGTACGCCGACCGGGTCGTGGTCGTGCCAGGTGATGGCCAGCCAGTTATCAGCGGCACCCCGAGCGAAATGATGGGCGACGCCCCAATCGCACCCCCCGTTGTTGAACTGGGCCGACTTGCTGGTTGGCACCCGCTCCCCTTGACTATTCGTGATGCCAGGCGTGCCGCTGGGCCCCTACGCGAATTACTGACAGGGCGCCCCGCGCCCCTGCGTGTCATTAACGGTGAGCGTGACTTAGCGCCGCTAACTTCTGCCGACCATCTAACAGTTCGTTATGGCGACGTTTCCGCGCTGCGCAATGTCAGCACCTCGATTAGCCGCGGTGAGATCGTTGCACTGATGGGTCGTAACGGAGCCGGTAAATCAACCCTGCTGAGCACCATGGTTGGCCTAAGAGCCACCAGTGCGGGCATCGTGCGCACCAACGGCAAGGACCCTCGCGAAATAAAGAGCTCCGAACTGGTGCACTGCGTGGGCCTAGTGCCACAAGACCCCGGTGATCTGCTCGAAGCATCAACGGTTGCCGGCGAGTGTCGATCCTCAGACCACGATGCCAGCGTTGACCCCGGCACCACGCGGGCACTGTTGGCACTACTGGCGCCGGAGGTTTTGGACGGAACCCATCCGCGTGATCTCTCCGAAGGCCAACGACTCTTACTGGCTTTGGCGATTGTCCTGGCCGCCAGTCCACCTCTGCTACTGCTGGATGAACCAACTCGAGGGCTCGACTATCCGACGAAAGCTCGCTTGGCGAAGATACTTCGAGAGTTGGCGGCCGGTGGCCATGGGATCGTGCTGGCCACCCATGACGTTGAGTTAGCCGCTGAGGTTGCAACGAGGGTGATTGTGCTCGCCGAGGGTGAAATCGTCGCAGACGGGCCTACGGCCGAAGTGGTGTTGGCCTCACCCATGTTCGCTCCTCAGGTCGCGAAGATTTTGGCACCCGAAAATTGGCTGACGGTGGCCGAGGTCAGAGCGGCAATCACCGGTGAGGCCTCCGCATGAGCCAGTCGCAGGCCTTACGCCTTGGGCCTAGATCCGCCAGCACCATTGTGGCCACTTCACTGGTGGGCTTAATCGCCTTCGGCTGGCCGCTTTTTGCCGCACCAACTTCGAGTGTTGCCGCGCATTCCACCGACGCACCCTGGCTATTTGCCATTGTCGTGCCACTGATGCTCGCAGTTGTCGTTGCATCTTTTACCGACGGTGGCATGGACGCTAAAGCCATCGCCTTGCTCGGGGTGCTTGCAGCTGTGGTTTCAGTACTTCGACCACTTGGCGGAGGTACCGTCGGCATCGAACCCATCTGGGTGGTGTTAGTGCTCGGTGGACGCGCACTCGGCCCCGGTTTTGGATTTGCTCTTGGCGCCGTATCACTTTTTGCATCGGCACTTCTCACCGGCGGGGTCGGGCCATGGTTGCCATTTCAAATGCTTGGAGCCGCATGGGTAGGACTAGGTGCCGGGTTGCTCCCAAGAGCCAGCGGACGCGCCGAAATTTTGCTGCTCGCTGGTTACGGAGCGGTCGCGAGTTTTGCGTACGGTCTACTTTTGAATCTTTGGCTCTGGCCATTCACCATCAGCCTCCCATCGGCAGTTGCTTACACCCCCGGGGCACCGATTACTGAAAACCTAGTGGCGTGGTTCAAATTCACGGTAATTACTTCGCTCGGCTATGACATACCAAGGGCGGTTCTCACGGTGACGCTGATCCTTATCGCTGGAGCACCAATTCTTAACGCCCTGCGCCGGGTATCACGTAGAGCGGTCTTTGACTCGCGGCCCACTTTCGCCCCTGCCGATCCGCACCACTTGAGCAATTCGGCGCAATGAGATGCTAACTCCGTGGGTGACACCGAACCGATGCGTGTTGAAGTCAGCTTGCCTGATGAAGCAGCACGCGAAGAGGCAACAGCGCGGCAACTAATTTTAACCAAACCCGCTGGCTCACTTGGGCGACTCGAACAAATCAGCATCTGGGCTGCGGGGGTTCAAGGTAAATGCCCGCCAGTGCCATTTACTCGACCACGCGTCGTGGTCTTTGTCGGAGATCACGGCGTAGCTAACACTGTCGGCACATCCGCGTACCCCCCTGAGGTTACCGCCCAAATGGTGCTGAATTTCATTAACGGAGGCGCGGCAGTAAATGTGCTGGCTCGACAATGCGGAGCCGAAGTTCGCGTTATCGACGTAAGTGTTGACTGCGATCCCAGCTATTTGGCAGCACTGCAAACTGAAGTAGTGCAACATCGCATCCGGCGAGGTAGTGGTTCAATTGACCGAGAGGATGCCCTAACCCAAACCGAAGGCGCTTCTGCTTTTGAGCTCGGGCAGAAAATCGCCGATGAAGAAATCGACTCTGGCGC
>JBIIOU010000043.1:0-13626 GCA_044336815.1 Candidatus Nanopelagicales bacterium
TCAATATTCACTGCGATCCCCTTCGACTACCTGTTAACGACTACTGGACTGGGACTGGGCCCAATGCCGTCATCGGATCCTCGCCGTTCTTAATCTTGTGGATCTCGGTGAGCAATGTTGGCACCCCACCTTGCACCTCAAAGACACCCATCGGCTTGGAGATCGAGTGATCTACCGGGTCGAGGGCAACCATGCCTACGGTGCTGGCGTCGCCACCATATACCGACATGAAGGTCGGGTCAGCCAAAAGTGCCTCTTGCAACTGTGCGGCATCGTTCGGGTCGCCACCGGCTGCAATTACACGCTTGACGAGCTCCCAAACAATGAATACCTGCTCGTAGTAGTTCGAGCCGTAGTACTCAGGGTCCTCGCCGTACTTTGCCTGGTGCGCAGCCACGAAGCACTGGTTCCAGGGGTTCGGGTTGTCAGTGGTGTAGAAGTCGACGCCGAAGTTAACACCGTCATAGGCGCTGCCACCAATTTTGGCTGCCTGTGAAGTGAACTCATCCATCATGATCGGCGCGGTGATGCCGGCCTCGCGAAGTGCCTTAACCTGGTAGCCAAGGTCATCGCCGAAGCTGAAGGTCATGATGGCATCCGGGTTGGCTGCCTTGATCTTCGCGGCGAGTGCCTTGAAGTCAGTGGCACCTACGTCATGCTGCTCGGCTGCAACGATTTCGCCGCCGGTCAGTGCCTTCCACGCTGCAGGAGCGGTCTCCTTGAAGGTTCCAACGCCGTTCTCCATGGTGCCGATAAGCGCGAGCTTGGTGGCATCCGGGTAGGTCTGATGGATCCAGGCAAGTGCACCTGGTGCGGGATCTTCTGCGTAAACCATACGGTTCATGTAAAGGAGATCCTGATTCAACTGAGCCGGGCTGGAGCCGCCACCGTTGAAGGTAAGGACGCCAGCTTCTTGGAAGATCGGGATGATGGCTTCCGAAGGTGCGCCGTATGAAGTCTGAAGGACCTCAATACCGTCTTGGGAGATCATCCGCTTGGTCTCGGTGATTGCCGTTGGGACGTCGCCGCTCTTGTGGTCACCAATCGTGATCTGGTAATCCATGCCGCCAGCTTCACGAATCTGGTCAGCAGCAAGCAACGCACCCTTGCTCATGACATCACCGAAGAAGGAGCCCTGGCCAGTTACCGCCAAGAGCATGCCTGCTGGGATGGTGACGCCTTGACCGGCTTCTGGACCACCTGCACCGAAGATCTCATTGATGCACGTGCCCGCGGCTGCAGGTGCCTCTGAGGCAGCAGCTTCAGTAGCAGCTGGTGCCGCTGAGGCAGCAGCTTCAGTGGCAGCTGGTGCCGCTGAGGTCTCACTTGACGTGGTACCTGAACTACAGGCGGCGAGGAGGCCGGAAAGACCGAACACCACCCCGACTGCCAGAGCCTTGCGGCCCATGAACTTTCTCTGCATTTATTACTCCTTATGTTGTGACTTGCTCGTACGAACTTTTTAAAATGATCGTGCACGGCCTGGTTCGGATTGCGCGAAACAGGCCAAATTCGTTCGCCCACACCTCCATCTCTAGTTTCACCAATTGGGTAAGCGTCTGGCTAAAGCAGGCACTTACTTACTTGGAGAGTGAATCTGCGAACGAACGAATAGCTTGGTTGAATTCAACTGGGTTTTCGATCATTGGGTAATGACCGGTGCCCGCGAGAACTTCAACTCGACTTCCGGGTATCCGACTGCTGGTCTCTTCAACCATTGCCTGCGGAACCAACCAATCTGCGTCACCGCGCAGCAACAGCACCGGAGCCTTAATGGTGCCGACTACATCGCGCTTATCGAAACCTGCGTAACCGGTTAGGTCGCCGGCCGCGTATTCAGGAGCTATGCGAATGATCTGCCAAACCACCTCACGCGCCCGGTCTGCCGGAGTGCGGTAGCCGGTCAGTGACTGCGACCAGCACTCAAGGATCTGGGGCGCATTAAGATTGAGCATCTCCAAGAAGAACGGGCTTACCGTAGGCGTGTAGTCAGCGCCTTCACATGAAACAATTCCCGCATAGAAATTGGGGCGGCGAGCCCCCAACTCGAGCACCATATTGCCGCCCATCGAGCAACCAATAATTATTGGATTCTCAAGGCCTAAGGCTTCCATGAAGTTCTCGTTGAACTCCGCGAACTGACTGATGTGGTTCAACGGGCCTGTCTTAGGTTCGGCCGACTTACCGTGACCCGGGGCATCAATTGAGATGACTCGATATGAATCAGACAGCCCGTCTAAAACGTGCCGGTACATCAAGGTGTCTTGGCAAGCAGCGTGAATACAGACGATTGGCTGGCCCTGACCAGCTTCCTCATAGTGGGCCCGCAGCCCTTTAACATCGACATACTTACCCACAATTTCACGCCCACTTGGTACTGGGTCTGGGGAAAATGGCCCAGGTACTGCAGGTGCTTTACCGGCCTTCGACATTGCCATAAGTAGGCGCCACATTGGCTTGATATTGCGAAGGGCAGCAACCATGTTGCCCTCGAAAGTTAGTTGGCCAAGCCCTGGTGAGGTTGCCTCAAACCAGTCGGTCTCCCCATCGAGAATGCGGTTCCACTCACTTTCGGGCCCGATGAGCACAATGTCGTCACCGGTAAGTGCGAGACCAGGTTGAACGGAAACAACTTTGCCGTCTCGCGCGTCTATCGTCCAACTGCCCTCTGGGGTTTTGATTCCAACCCGTACGTTGAAGTACTTGGCTGAACTTGCAAATTGATCATCTGAATTTATCTGAGCTTGAAAATCAGACCACCAAGTTGGGTCACCGAACTGCTTTATCATTCTCGCTCCGTCTAGGTCGCACGTGCTCAATGGAAAGGTCAGATCAGGTCAATTGGATCCATTAAATCACAGCATGGATCCCACCGATCAGTCAATTAACGCAGGATTGCCGAATAAAAGACCTGAGTCAACCCAAATGAGGCAATAAGTTTATATCAATTGGATAACATGGCTTAACGAATGGATCCATTCGTTAATATGCTCTCCCCAACAACTAGAAACTGCCCATCAGGACACCCGGCGCCAATTTTGCGTGTGCGTGATGATGGCACCAGAGTTTTGGAGATTCGTAATGGCTACCCACTCCCCACTCGCTCCAGCCACCCCCTGGGTCGAAGTAGCTGCGACCGAGCACGACTGGGATCAAGCCGACCCGAAGCTCCTCACTTCAATGCTGAGCCAGTTGGCTTTGATCAGGTCGTTCGAGGAGTACGTATTAATCCTTGCTGGAAAAGGTCTAATCCACGGGCCCGCGCACTCAAGTATTGGTCAAGAAGGCGGCGCTGTCGGCTCAATAATCACCCTTACCGGCGCTGATGAGGTCAACGGCTCCCACCGAGGGCACCACCAGTTTCTAGCCAAAGCCCTTGCCTACGTTGAACCAGCGGGTATTGACCCCACAGCCGACCTGACTCCGGCAGTGCAAGAAGTTCTAACCCGAAGTCTCGCCGAAATCTGCGGGCTCGCTCGAGGCTATTGCCGGGGCCGCGGGGGCTCAATGCACCTGCAGTGGAAAGAAGCCGGGGCAATGGGGACCAACGCCATCGTGGGCGGTGGGGTGCCTCAGGCGGCCGGCTTTGCCTGGGCAAATCGCTTTGCAGGTACCGACGCCGTCTCGGTCACCTACTTTGGCGATGGGGCAGTAAACATCGGATCGGTGCTCGAAAGCATGAATCTTGCCTCCGCCTGG
This sequence comes from Candidatus Nanopelagicales bacterium, assembly GCA_044336815.1. Taxonomy (GTDB): domain Bacteria; phylum Actinomycetota; class Actinomycetes; order S36-B12; family S36-B12. The sequence continues at coordinate 3,700 of JBIIOU010000043.1, forward strand.
AAGCTGCCTATTTGCTTCTTTATCGAGAATAACCAGTACGCGGTCGCTACCACGGTGCAAGAAGCGACAGGTGAGCCCCGCTTATCCGCTCGCGGCCTAGCTTTTGGAATTCCAAGCTGGAAAGTCGATGGAATGGATCCAATGTCGGTGCACCTTGCTATGCAAGAGGCGCTGGCACATATGCGGTCCGGCGGCGGGCCCACAATTATTGAAGCTGACGTTTATCGCTTCTTCCATCAAAACGGTCCGTTCCCCGGCAGCGCATTTGGGTACCGCACTAAAGAAGAAGAAGCCCACTGGGCGGGGCGCGACCCGCTGCTGCTACTCGCAGAGAATCTGGTTCGGAGATCGATTTTAACCCAGGATCAAATTGATCTCTGCATTACCCGAGCCAATGCCGCGATGGAAGACATCGGCGATCTGCTCCTTGAGGACGATCCCGAAGGCAAACCAGGGCAGCGTCGCATCAAATTGTCGGAATGGCCGGACACGAACTTCGTTGACGTCGGGGTCCGTGGCGACTTATCTGAGTTTTCAGGTGTGCGCTTCGAGGAGCTAAACACTTTCAGCGGTGCAATTGAAGACCGAAAGTTCGTGGAGGTAATTGCCGATACTTTTGCGCGGCGCATGGAAACCGACGAACGCATTGTCATGATGGGTGAAGACATTCACCGACTTAATGGCGGCACTAACGGTGCAACAAAAGGTCTCACTGCATCGTATGCCGATCGAGTCCTTGGCACTCCAATTAGCGAGAATGCCTTCGTCGGACTAGGCGGCGGAATCGCACTTGATGGCAGATTCATTCCTATTGTCGAACTCATGTACGCCGATTTCATGTGGGTGGCAGCTGACCAAGTATTCAATCAAATTGGAAAAGCGCGTCATATGTTTGGTGGCGATAGCGATGTGCCTTTAGTGCTACGCGGCAAAGTCGCAATGGGAACAGGTTACGGATCACAACACTCAATGGACCCTGCCGGTATCTATGTCACAGCTCCTGGCTGGCGCATTGCGGCCCCGTCAAATCCATTCGACTACGTCGGAATGATGAATAGCGCTATCCGTTGCAAAGACCCGGTATTGGTACTCGAGCATGTCGATCTCTATACCTCTACTGGGCCTGCTCCTAGCCAGGATTTCGATTACTTCATCGAAATTGGAAAAGCGTCGATCCGGCGCCCCGGAGAGGAGATAACAATTCTCTCCTACTTGTCCATGGTCAATGAATGTTTAATCGCTGTTGAATCATTAGGCAATGTTGATGCCGAAATAGTTGACCTGCGTTGGCTCGATCGAGCAAGCGTTGATTGGGAGACGATCGGCGACAGCATTCGAAAGACAAATAATGTCTTGATAGTGGAGCAAGGAGCTCTGGGCACTGGCTATGGTGCGTGGCTCTCCGATGAAATTCAACGACGTTTCTTTGACTACTTAGATCAGCCGGTGCAGCGCGTGACCGGTGGTATCGCGTCGCCGAGTATCAGCAAGGTTCTCGAAAGGGCTGCAATCGCTCGGTCCGAAGAAGTGATATCCAAACTCCGCGAGATCTGCGGTTAATAACCCTTTCCACTTATTGGCACCACGTCCACTACTCGAGGAGTGAACTCTCTATGGCACATATTCTTCGGATGCCGGAGATTGCTGCAAATGCAGTTGAAGCCACGTTGGCCAGTTGGCTGCTAGCGGAAGGCTCACCTTTCACCACAGGGCAATCACTCGCGGTGGTAGAAACCGAGAAAGCCGCCGTAGACCTTGAAGCAGAATCTGACGGAGTGCTCCTTCGCCTTCTAGTTCAAGATGGCGCACAGGTTGACGTTGGTTCACCCATAGCCCTAGTCGGAGATTCTGGTGAGACGGGCATCGATATTGCTGCCGCCCTAGCCGCACTTGGGGTAACGTCAAAAGCCCAAGTTGATTCGACCGTCACAGTCAGTGCAAAGAATCCTGAATCTGCGACAGCTGCGCCTCCCTCAGGTGCCGCGCGAACTTTCGCTAGTCCATTAGCCCGAAAAATGGCAAGGGACTCGGGCATAGCACTCGAAGGTATTGCCGGAACCGGACCGGGCAGGCGAATTGTGCGAAGAGACATCCGAGAGGCACTCGCCGGTGCTTCTAGCTCTGCCCAAGTTAAATCCCAGCCGAGCATCTCAGCGCAGTATGAAGATATCCCGCACACTCGCATGCGAAAGGCGATTGCCGCACGACTCTCTCACAGTAAGCAGACCGCGCCACACTTCTATTTGCGCGGAACCTGCCGAGTCGATGCACTTTTGCAAGCGCGCGCACTCCTTAACGAACAAGGTAGCGTAAAGCTTTCCATTAATGACTTGTTAATCAAAGCCATCGCCAAGGCGCACACACTTGTGCCAGCCATGAATGTCACGTGGGGCGACGATGCGACACGTCACTTTAAGGGAGTAGATATTTCTGTAGCCATTGCTACCGAAACCGGTTTACTTACCCCGGTAATTTTAGGCGTCGACGCGCTGAACTTGACTGAGATTTCAAGCCAAGTATCGGACTTCGTATCGCGTGCGCGCGTCGGGCAGATCCAACCGGCTGAACTTTCCGGTGGTTCAATCACGATAACTAATCTTGGCATGTTCGGGGCTGAGGAGTTCTCGGCAATACTTAATCCTCCGCAAGCGGCAATTCTGGCGGTCGGGGCGGTGACGCGCGAGCCCGTCGTCAAAGACGATCGGATTGAAATTGCTTCAGTAATGCGAGTTGTGCTTTCAGTGGATCACCGCCCTGTCGACGGAGCAACCGCAGCACGTTGGATGCAAAAGTTTGTTTCCATAATTGAGAACCCAGTTCTACTCTTTTCGTAACCAAAGTTTTTAGGTTTTCCCCACTAGAGATTACGTGGAGATGGATAACCCTGATCGTCAGTACGATGTGGGTGTTCAAAGAGCTCAGGATGCTGTTCAAGTTCATGCCTCGTGCGGCGAATGTGGCCCACAAGTATCCGCTCGGCATCCTCAATATCACGCCTCTTCATGGCGTCTATCAAAAGTCTATGCTCAGCGTTGATAACCCATTGCCTTTCATGCCGTGTGATGGTGGAATACGCCCTGCGGTAATGCTGAGTGGTATTCCAAAATCTTTGCACCATTGATAACAAGAGATCTATCTGGCAGGCGCTATAGGTAAGACGGTGCAACTCCCTATCGAGCACCAAGAAAGTCTCAACATCCGTAACATTCTCAATTTCGTCTTGGATGCGATCTAACTCTGCGTGATCTCGGGCAGTTAAATGCGGAATGCTTTCTTGAAGGGCAAGTGGCTCAACTCGCTCGCGAATCTTGTAGATAGCGCGACACTCTTCGAGATCCACTCTAGAAACCCACGCGCCAGAATTGGCTTTCAGGGTCGTTAGGCCCTCGGACTCAAGAATGCGCAAGGCCTCACGCACCGGCAACCGACTTGCGCCGAGTTGAATTGCGATATCTTCCTGCCTGATCCGTGTACCGGCCATAAGTTGGCCAGACAGAATTAACTCACGCAAACTATCTGCCACCCGCTGGCTTGCCACCGCGGAAGGCACTGCATCGGAAGTTCCAGAAAGCATAATCAGTTAGCCCTACTTGCCGAGAGCATTTGGAGATTCTGGCCGGATATACCCGGGTGCGAAGAAAGCCTTGCCGGTTGGGTAGCTAACAATCTCAAAATGCATGCCCCATGGTGATACGAAATAGACCCAGCGCTGTCCAAGGCTTGGACCTTTGCTAACTGTTGGTTCGCCAAGGATTTTCACACCCTTGGATTCAAGGTATGTGATTGCCGCATCAAGGTCCTCCACGTACAACGCGACATGGTGCCCGCCAATATCACTATTTAATGGGTAGGTGGTGTTTTGGACCGTCGCTTCATACTGAAAAACCTCAAAAATCGCTCGCCCGCCGCACGCGTAGAATCGAAGTTCCCGCATAACTGTTCGAGGATCCACATTTAGGTGCTCTGCCATCCAACTGCCGGCATCGTCTTGAAATGGACCAAGGGTGTAGAGGTACTCACACCCAATTACATCCACCAAGAACGCGTGCGCCTCATCGAGATCTGGCACGGTGAATCCGAAATGATCAAATCCCGTTAGACCGGGGATTCCAACTGGCAAGACGTTTCACCCACTTCTAGTCTGGTATCGGTTCACTTGGGCGTCGCACCGCGGGCACTTCAATTGCTTCGAGAATTACACCCAGGGTTTCAAGAGTGTCAAGGTAGGCGAATCCCCCATCACCATTGAGTCCGTAGCCTCTTCCAGTTTGAGTAAGCCCAATACCTGATTTGGCGCATTGGGCGGTCACTTCGTCATATGAATCAACCCAAAATCCAATGTGGTGCTGCCCGTATCCGTGTTCTTCAATCCATTCGTGGTAAAGACTCGGACCTTCAAGCGCCTCGATGAGTTCGATCTGCGGGTCGGCACCGATCAGCGCTAAACGCATCGAGAAAGTCCCTGGTTTACCCCGGTAGGTGAGTTCTGGCACGACATCAGGACCGTAGGTGTACACCCGCCAGTCTTCGCGGCCAAGGATCGCAGACCACTGCTTGATGCCCTTTGCTAAGTCTGGGACAAGGATGCCAATTTGCGCTGGTACGACATTCCGCAAGAAATCCGGTAACAACTCGAAGTTCACGACCGGCCAGCCAACTTAGAATTTAAGGAATTCACGGGTACCAATTCCCGTCCACGGTCATCCCACCATCTGTGACAAGCGAATGCCCCGTTACATATGAAGCCGCATCAGACGCCAAAAATCCAATCACGGAGGCGATTTCAGCTGGGGCAGCCAATCTCTTCATGGGCGTTCTCGCAATTATTGGCCGCAAATCTAGTTTGCCCTGAGCCACCAACACATCAGTCATGGCTGTCTGCACATACCCGGGGGCAACCGCATTTACCCGGATATTGTCTGGTGCCCACTCAACGGCCAGCACTCGTGTTAAGCCGTCGATACCAGCTTTGGCAGCGCAGTAACTGGCCCGCTTCGGCATACCCATTTGCGAGGCGACCGAAGAAATATTGATTATCGATCCACCCCCACTGGCCTTCATGAGTGCATGTGCGGCCCGGCAAGCTCGCATTGTTCCGCTTAAGTGAATATCTATGAGCAACATCCAGTCATCGTCGCTAACGTCTGATGAAGGAGCTGGGCGGGCAATACCCGCACAGTTCACACCCGCGTGAAGTGCTCCTTCATTTAGCCTTATTGATTCAAATGCGGCCACGACAGATTCGTTGTCAGTTACGTCTGTAACTACTCCACGGGCCTTGGCTTCGCCGCCAAGACTCTCAACTGCAGACGATATAGCTTCGGCATTCATGTCGAGAAGTACTACGCGCCCACCTTGCGAAACCCAGAGTTCAGCAAATGCAAGGCCGATACCCGAAGCCCCGCCGGTTATGGCAGCAATGCGGTCTGTCGAATCAGACATCTCTTTATTCCGTTCCCGTGCGGTAGGGCAGCCTTGCTATTACTTGATGACGATCGGATTTACCGGGGCGCCTGTTCCTTGCACAACTTTTAGCGGCGCAGCTGTATACAGAAATGTGTACTGCTTATCTTTCGCACAGTCTTCAGCGAGTGCATCTAGGGCAATGATCTCGGTGAAAGTAACTCCTAGGTTGCGCATTAAGGCGGAGTGCAAAGGCAGCACCACTCCCGAAACTGGGTCGGTAGTAACTTCGTTGGCGATAGTGTCCGTGATCAAATTCGGGATTTCCATCTCATGGAACCATGACACCAATTCAGGTGAATAGGTAAGGCCAGGCTCAATGAAGTCTTTGTAGAACTCTTCACGGGGCGTGGTGTAAAAAGAACCTATCCACCCGGTACGCACAAGTAAAATATCTCTCTTCTGGATCTCGACTCCCTGACTTTTTGCAGCGCCCATCAAGTCGTTATGGTCGAATGTCTCGCCGCGGCCCAAAACATCCTTGCCGCGGTATCGAGCAATGTCCAGCAGAATCCCGCGGCCGACTACACCTCGTTCAGCAATAGCCAGAACACTGCATTTCTTCAAACCACCGGTGGTTGTTTCTGCTGGGTAGCCGTTATAGATCTGATCGCCGTACCAAACATGCCCAAGTGCGTCGTATTGGCTGGAGCCTTGCAAGAACATGATCATCACATCGTCGGCGTACTCCATTGCTCCATCAAAAACAACACCGTTACCGCCAAGGTAATTGCCGCGATCCATAATGTTGTAACGGGTGGCACCGGTGCGACCTGGCCATACTGGATCGCCATCGGGATGCCCCATCTGCACCTGCAAGGTAAAGGTCTTACCCGACTTGATCTCACTTGCGCCGCGCAAAGCCTGTGCATCGTCTAGGTAATTAAGTGATCCGACCTCATCATCTGGGCCCCATTTACCCCAGTTCTTAGGCGAATCGGCCAGCAGCTCAACCAGTGTCGGAACAGGTGCCTTGCTCATGTCATCCCCTTATATTCGATTGACGCCCACCACTCACATACCTATAACTTGCCACGAGGCTATTCTCATGGATCCATTAAGGAAGTCCTCGTTACCATATCGTTACTTTAGCCGCCAATATTTAGTGCCGCCGGCCATAGAATCGAAGAACGGTTAGCGATATTCACATGTGGATGGATCCAATCACGGAAAAGGAGTTCAGATGGTCGATATGGCTGGCAAGACACTCATACTTTCTGGAGCAGACGGGGCGATCGGCCGTGAGATCGCCCGTCAATTTCTTGAGGCCGGTGCAAACTTGGTGCTGGGTGACTTAGCACTAGATCCGCTGGCAAAATTCTGCAGGGAAATTGACCCGAGTGGCAAGCGAGCCAAACCTTTTCGGTTGGATGCAGCCTCATCGGCGAGCAACGACGAATTCGTGGCACTAGCGGTAGAAACCTTTGGATCTGTCGATTTCGTGGTGCCGGCAGCCGGTATCTATCCGGAAGTCGCTATCGCCGACATGACCAACGATCAATGGGACACAGTCATGAACATCAATCTGGACGGTGTTTTCTATTTAATAAGGGCGAGTATCCCGTATTTGAATCAAGATGGCTCCATCGTCAATATTTCATCCATAGCTGGGCACAGAGGAAGCAACAAACATGGTCATTATGCGGCCGCTAAAGGCGCGCTGCTTGCTTTAACTCGTAGCCTGGCCTGGGAACTTGGTCCGAAGGCCAGAGCCAACTGTGTCTCACCGGGAATAATCGAGACTCAAATGACTGTCGACCTGGTGGCGGCCCGCGGGGATGTGCTTATTGCCGCTACTCCATCCGGCCGCTTAGGCCAAGCATCGGAAGTGGCTTCGGTGATACTTTTCCTTTGTAGCCCCGCAGCCAGTTTCGTGAACGGTGAAACCATCCAAGTCAATGGCGGACTTCACATGATTTGAGTTAGGCCCAACTTCAATTCAGGCTTAACCGATCGTCCCCGAGGGGAATAGTGTCCGGACGTACCAATCGTGCTCAGGAACAATGATGTCTGCCTCACGGCGAATACGGTCATAGCCCGCCATTAATGCTGGTAGATCCCAAAAGGACCCGGTGGGCCAATTCAATTCCAGGTTCTTGTAGTTGTACATGATGTCACTTGTGAGGCACACCGTGCCCAAGTCAGTTTCAACCATAACCACCATGCATCCGGGAGTGTGACCGCCAATTTTGACCAGCTTCACCGCATTGTCAATCTGGTAGTCACCATCAATGATCTTAAGTTGGCTCCGAACAGCCTCCATTTTATATGAATATTCAGGGTAGTAATACATGCAGAAACTCGGCGGTGTGACCGCCTGCGGAAGCTCATCCTTTTGCACAATAAAGGTCGCGTTTGGAAACATCTCATTGTTGCCCACATGGTCAAAATGGCAGTGGGTAATTACGACAATATCTATATCTCTTGGATCAACACCGCGGGCAGCCAAGCCAGCAACCAGGCTCTGATCGGCTCCTCGAGAGGTGACGACATTTACGCCATATCTATTCTGCATAGCGTGTACTTCATCCACGTCACCGAGACCGGTATCAATAAGTATGGTCTTATCTGTGCCTTCTATCAGCCACACCGGCACCGGGATCATAACTGCTTTCGTGACGGTACCGTCGCGTAAAATTATGCCGTCTGTGAAACCATAAGGCAAGGTATCCGCGTACGGGATTTCAGGATGAACACCTGAATTTAGTAGCGATGTGGCCAAAGAATTACCCAGCTCGCCGGTCACAATATTGTGAATCTTCACAGCCATTAGAACTCCTTTAGGTCAACTTGCCTGATTAAAGCGAATCACGAATTGCTTCCAGAAAACGTAGATATGCAACAGCCCCGGCATCGGGACTACCGATGCCGCGTTCCCCAGCCCAAGCCGCTCTGCCTTTTTTCGCGACTTCACCGGCCGATAACTCGATGGAGACAGCTGCCGCAGCGATGGCTAGCTCGAGGGCCGCAGCACCTGTTGCCTCCGAGTCTTCGAGAGCCGCCAAGCTCGGAACGATAGCATCCAAGACTGTTTTATCACCTACGGCAGTCTTTCCGCGGCGGGCAATGGACTCACTTACCGCCCACCCGAACCTCACAAAATCATCCTGCGAAAGATTTGTGATTCCCGCTACTACTTTGGCGCCTGCGCCTATCCCCGAACCAACAAGTGAGCCGAAAGTGGAAGGATTGGCCGTGGAGACCGTAGTTCCCATGAGAGTAAGTAACTCTTCGGGTGTTACCTCGGCTGGCAACTCCTGAAGAGCAGATTTAGCCGCGGTCACAATCGAGTGCACAGTTACCCCAAGATCACCATCCCCCACAGTTGAATCCAATTCCCGCAGTTCGTCACTGGACTCATCCAAGATTAACAGGGCTGCAATTAGCCTTTGGCTCAACTCCTGAGCGATCATCAAAACATTCCGGAGATTGGCGGTGACGACGGGAGGTCTAGAAGCTCCTTCAGCTGCTCGTTAAGCCGCATTATCGTCACAGACGCCCCTGCCATCTCCAAGCTAGTCGCGTACTCGCCAACGAAATTCCGGTCTATTGAATACCCCGCGGCCACCGACATTTGGTTTATCCGACGATAAAGCAGATAAAGTTCTTCGAGTGGTGTCGCACCCATACCGTTGACAAGAACTGCTATCGAATCGCCACTAGCTAGTTCTAAGTCGGACGCAATCGCACCGAAAAGCTCCTCGGCAATTTCATCTACGGGTGCGATAGGTGCCCGCCGAATTCCCCGCTCACCGTGGATACCGATGCCGACTTCCATTTCACCCTCTTCAAGGGTGAAAGTAGGTTGCCCAGCCGCGGGAAGCACAGTTGGTGACAAACCAACACCCATCGACCCCATTTGGTCAATCGCATTCCTGGCAACAGAAGCGACATCTGCTAATGAGTCACCGCGCGCGGCTGCCGCACCAGCGACCTTGAATGCAAATGCAAGACCCGCCACACCTCGGCGATCTTCTTTACGCTCGCGAGGCGCTGACGCTACGTCATCGGCAACAAGCACGGTTTCAATTTGTATCCCCTCGGCGATCGCAATCTCCACGGCATCGTCAAAATTAAGTACATCTCCACCATAATTCCCGTAGATAAACAACACCCCTGCGCCACCATTTGACGCACGCGTCGCAGCGAGAATCTGGTCGACAGATGGAGAAGAGAAAACATTTCCCACGGCAACCCCGGTGCACAAGCCCGGACCTACGTAACCTAAGAAGATCGGTAGGTGCCCCGAGCCGCCGCCCGTTACTACACCTACTTTCCCGGGCCGCGGGCAACGAGCATCAACAATAGCTCGCAGATCTTCTCCCACAGCCCGCAGTTGGCTCTTCTTGGCCAAGAGGATGCCTTCCAGGCATTCATCAACAAACGAGTTCGGATCATTAATGAGTTTTTTCATCGCCACCCTCAATAGTCATAGGAGTACACCAGTTGCGTAGAAACAAGGTT
>JBIIOU010000065.1:0-10423 GCA_044336815.1 Candidatus Nanopelagicales bacterium
ACTGTGACGCGTGACTGAGCAATTCCGCTCCGAGCGCCTAGACGCAGAAAATCACGATCTGTCCACCTTCACTTGCGGCGAGAAGTCGCTAGATCGCTGGTTGCACGAGCAGGCGATCGCGGCAACCAAGCGCGGGACCGCTCGGACCTGGGTGTGGACTGACGGGGGCGGAGCGGTCGTGGCCTACTACGCGCTGGCGGCTCACAAGATTGTGCGTGACCAAGTCCCGGCCGGAATTGGACGCGGTGGACCTGCTGAGATACCTGCCGTGCTACTTGCACGGCTCGCCCTTGCACGGCACTTGCGTGGACAGGGCCTCGGTTCGGTCCTGGTCGCTGATGCGCTTAAGCGCGTCGTCCAAGCGTCGCGGATCGTTGGCGCGCGACTTGTCGTCGTGGACGCTATCGCTGAACCTGTTGCAGGGTTATACGAGACCCTTGGGTTCCGTCGAGTTCCGAATACCTTGATGCTGGTCCAGAGGATCAGCGACATTTCTGCGTCGTACGAGCTGTAGCCCACCTTCCACTGGTCCCGCGCATACGAGCGACCTGCTCCGGATCTGTGCGTGCCGAGAACCCGTTCAGGGTCATGCTGCGAGTAGGTATTCGTGAGGGTAATCCGCGGTGCACGCAACCCAAAGAGCGCGGCCTTGTTTTTTCTCTCCGCACTGTGTGAAGTCCCGGGATATGACGGGGTCGAGCGGGATCTCAAAACATGACGATGTCAAGGTGTTGGCGGTTACAGCGGGCAGTGAGATTTCCTTTGCTGAACCTTCAACCGATTTAACATATGTCTTCGCAAGAAAAAGTACCTAGCTAAGATTCTTTTTCAGAAATAGTTCAACCTGGCGAATTGAGTCGCTCCACTCACCAAACATGTAATGGGGTGCACCCGGGTACTCAATGTAGGTAACGTCGACTCCACTTTTTTCCAAGGCAGCATTGGTTGCGCGAGCCCAGGAAATATCACAGCTCTCATCTTTGGTTCCGTGAATCATCAGGACCGGTTCGGTGATCCGAGTGAAGTAGTTTCTACTGGACATGCTCTGCCAGGCAATTGGGTTTTCTTTCGGTGTGCCATATTCCTTCAGGATTTGGTCACCGATCGGATAGTCGTTGCGTTGCCACTTATTGAAATTATCCTCTGCCAGAGTACTCGTCGACGCATAAGTAATCGCTGCATCGAAGACCCCCGGCTGCAAAACGAGTGCCTGGAATGCAACACCACCACCCATTGATCGGCCTAGAAGTGCAACTTTGTTTTCATCAATGTAGGAAAGCTGCGAACTTTTAACTGCCAGTGCCGCACCGATTACGTCTTCGGCGTATCCCAGGCGCATTGACACGTCATTTTTTGGATCATTGTCTGACCGAGCGTGGTTTCGGTAGTCAACATGCAACGCCACGTATCCTTTGTTGCCCAACCAATCCTGTTCTCGTCGAAACCCTTGTCCACTCCAATAGGTTGCTGGATCGATATAACCGTGCGCCAGAACCACAACGGGGAAGGGCCCGGGGCCACGGGGCTTAATCATGATTCCTGAGATCGTGAACCCGCCCGATTCATAAGTAACCCGATGTCGCGTGTATTTGGCACTGGAACTAAATGCTTTACCAACCTTGAGGTCATCACCGGAATATTGGCGCGCAAATGCCGCGGGAATTGACGACCCGATCGATGAATTCGGGGCGGCAGCTACCGGCGTAATCGCTGGGAGCATTAATGCTCCGAGTAAAGCTGTGAGAACGGTCAAACGAAATCGAGGTGCCATGTGAACACGGTAATACGAAAGCTCATTTCTCGCCACGGACCCCATTAGGTTTCTATCGAGGACTGACACCTATCGCGATGGGATTACACCCAGGTGGGCATCCACATGCGCAGCATCCACTGCCCATATGGGATTACCTGCCCGGTCCAGATGGGATACATCCACCAGGCAACGAGCACGATGAGCAGCAACAGTGCGCCGGCGCCTAGTGCCCCCCAGCGCCGGCGAGATTCGCTGGCGCTGGAGGGGCCGATCATCGTGCCCATTGACATGGCCAGTGCGGTGACGACGAATGGCACGTAAACGATTGTGTAGAAAGTGAAGATGGTGCGATTTAGGTAGAGCAGCCACGGTAGCCACCCGGCGGCGATGCCAACAAGTACCGCCCCTGCTCGCCAGTCGCGCCGCCCGATCCAGCGCCAGCACTGATGGAGGATGGCGGCAATCGCTGCCCACCAAATAATTGGGTTACCCAATGCGAGAACTTCGGCGGCACAGTTATTGGTAGGGCAGCCTTGGCTTCCGTCCTTGATACTTTCATAAAAGAAGGAAGTCGGCCGGGTTTGAAATGGCCACGAAAGTGGATTGCTCTTGTATGCGTGTTCGGAGGTGAGCCCAACATGGAAGTTCCAAGCTTGAAGGTGGTAATCCCACCACGATCTAAGGGCTGCAGGGATTATCGAAGCAGGTTGGCCCGCGGCCCAATTTCGGTTATAGGCATCGTTGCTTAGGAACCAACCTGTCCAAGAGAAGAAGTAGACGACGATCACGATCGCCACCATCGTGATACCGGTAAGTGGTGCATCACGTAGCACGGTTGCCGTCCAGGGTTTTTTCACTCCGATGGCCCGGCGAGCTGAGACATCCCAGACGAGTGTCATCAAAACAAATGCGGCGAGGAACCAAATACCAGACCATTTAACCGAGCAGGCCAAGCCAAGGGCGACCGCGGCGGCCCAGCGCCACGGGCGTAAACCGAAAGTTGGCCCGAACCCTGTGGTGAGTGAGTCCAGTGCTGCTGACGGTTCGGTGTCGCTTGTTAGTGCCGCTCGTACTTTTGCGGCGAGACGACCCCTGGTTTGATCTCGATCAATTACGAGTAGACCAAATGCCGCGAGAATCCAAAATGCCAGCACCATGTCGAGCAGGCCGGTGCGGCTCATCACGATATGGATACCGTCGAGGGCTAGCAACAGTCCAGCAAGAGTGCCAATTAGATCTGATCGGGTTAGCCGCCGCACGATGCGGGCGAGCATGATGATGCTGAGAACACCGAGCACAGCTACTGAGATGCGCCAGCCAAACGGAGTGGCTCCGAAGGCGTATTCACCGATGGCGATCGTCCATTTGCCAAGTGGTGGGTGCACAACGAATGCAGGGGAATCCTCAAAGAGATTTAGTGCCTGCCAGTTGCCATCCGACTTAAGAATTATGTCGTTGGCATTGTCAATGATCGTTCGTTCGTAGCCGTATTTGAGTAGTGACAGTGCTTCTTTTGGGTAGTAGGTCTCATCGAATGCAAAAGCATGGGGCCGGCCAAGATCCCAAAGGCGCAAGATGGCCCCGACAAGGCCGACAGCTAGCGGCCCGATCCAACCCCTTAGGCCCGATGAGGGCATTGGCTGGCGAAGGCGGTCTGGGAGGGATTCAATGTCACGCCGGGGGGCTGTCGCCGACACCAATACCGCAGCCATGGGCGTCATCGTATGCGCCATTACTGATTTGGGAGGATGTGCAGGTGGCTACCGGTAATGCAGGACCAAATCTGGATCCGGGCACCGGGCCGGAGCCCAAGATCGGGCAGGTAGTGCTCGCGGCCACACCCCTTGGTAATGACCATGATGCATCCCCGCGCCTGCGTGCCCTATTGGCCACTGCCGATGTAGTAGCCGCCGAAGACACCCGCCGCCTACGCCGCCTCGTCTCGGCACTCGGAGTAGAGATTTCTGGGCGCGTACTTTCCTACCACGATGCCAATGAGCGCGAACGTGCTGTTGAACTTGTAGATATCGCGGCAGCGGGTGGCATAGTCATTGTGGTGACCGACGCGGGGATGCCGGTTGTCAGCGATCCAGGTTTTCGCGTTGTCAGCGAAGCGGTGGCCCGCGGTGTGCATGTCACAGCGCTGCCGGGGCCGTCAGCAGTGTTAACCGCACTGGCTCTTTCAGGATTGGCCGTTGATCGATTTTGTTTCGAGGGGTTCTTGCCGCGAAAAGCTGGTGAGCGCTCGACACGGCTGCGCGAGTTGATCGACGAGCCGCGCACGATGGTTTTTTTCGAAGCCCCACATCGACTCGAGGTGATGCTGCGGGCCCTTGCTGAAAGCCTTGGTAGTGGCCGGCAGGCGGCGGTATGCCGTGAACTCACCAAGACCTACGAGGAGGTCAAGCGCGGCGCCTTGGGTGACCTCGTGCAGTGGGCCGAGCTTGGGGTAAGGGGTGAGATCACCGTGGTTGTGTCTGGGGCCTCGGCTGAAGAGCGGCGCGCGGCGGTGGGCCTCGATACTGAATTGGCCCAAGTCGAAGCGGTACTAGCCCGCGAGGAGCGTGGGGTCGATCGCCGTACCGCTATTGCCGAAGTGGCGAAGGCCGCCGGCATTCCACGGCGGGTGGTGTACGACGCGGTAGTCAAGTACAAGGACGCCAAACCGTAGGATCGCACTATGTCGTCAGCGGTTGCCTCAGAAAGTGGGGCTGAAAAGGCTTTTTATCTGACGACACCTATCTATTACGTCAATGATGCACCGCACATCGGTCACGCCTACACGACCACCGCTGGCGATGTACTGACCCGTTGGCATCGCCAGCGCGGTGAAAAGGTGTGGTTCCTTACCGGGGTTGATGAGCACGGCACCAAAGTGCAGCGGGCGGCAGATGCCGGGGGAGTAACACCGCAGCAATGGGTCGATAACTTGGTCGAAAACGAATGGCTGCCGGTACTGCAAACTGTTGGTGCGGCAAATGACGATTTCATTCGCACCACCGAACCACGCCATGCAGAGCGCGTACAGCGATTCTGGGAGAAGGTGCGCGAGCACGGGTTCGTGTATTCGGCGCCCTATGAGGGCCCCTACTGCGTGGGCTGCGAGGAGTTCAAGTTTGCGGCTGACTTGGCCCCGGGTACCGGTGAATACGAAGGTCAGCAGATCTGCCCGGTGCATGGCCGCCCATGTGAACAGTTACAAGAAGAGAATTGGTTCTTTCAGCTCTCGGCATTTACCGAACGGCTCATCGCACACTATGAAGCTAATCCAGAAGCAATTCAGCCGCGCAGCGCCTACAACGAGGTGATGTCCTTCATCCGTGGTGGGCTAGCTGATATTTCAATGTCTCGCTCGAGTGTTTCCTGGGGTATCCCGGTTCCCTGGGAACCAAGCCAGGTTATTTATGTCTGGTTCGATGCGCTGTTGAATTATGCAACAGCGGTTGGATATGGCACTGACCCTTCATCACCTGAAGGTGAGCAGTACGCCAATACTTGGCCCGCCGACGTGCACCTAGTTGGTAAAGACATCCTGCGCTTCCACGCGGTCTACTGGCCGGCGATGTTGATGGCAGCGGGGGCGCCGTTACCTCACAAAGTATTCGCGCACGGCTGGCTCTTAGTCGGTGGCGAGAAGATGTCCAAGAGCAAGCTAACCGGGATCGCACCGAGTCAGATAATCGATCACTTCGGCCCCGATGCTTTTCGGTACTACTTCTTGCGGGCAATTGCATTTGGTCAAGACGGCTCATTTTCGTGGGAAGACATGTCGGCTCGATACACAGCTGAGTTGGCAAACGGTTTAGGTAACTTGGCCTCACGCGCTACCGCGATGGTCGGACGCTATTGCGAAGGTATCTTGCCGGCCGCTACCGCCGATGGGGAAGCAGAACGAGCCCTACAAGAGCTGCTGGTGGCGGCTGCGGCTAACGCCGATGCCGCGATGGTGGCCCTTGACTTCTCCACCGGTATCACCGCTGTCAAAGAGTTCATCGAAGCGGTCAACGGGTATGTCACCGAGCAGGAGCCTTGGGTGTTGGCTAAGGATCCCGCTAATAGGGCGCGCCTTGAGACAGTGCTTTACACGGTCTGTGAATCACTGCGCGCGATTGCTGTGCTCTACAACCCATTAATGCCGAAAAAAATGCAGGATTTATGGGGGCAACTGGGTGCCGATGGGCTAGGCGCTTTAGCTGATCAACGCATTGATGGTGTTGCGGTGTGGGGGCAACTGCCGGTCGGCGCATCGGTGACCAAAGGCGACTCGCTATTCCCGCGCCTGGAAGAGGCCCCCTGAAGATGGGCGAAGTTGTGCCTGTGCTGGCACCTGAGCCCTTGGTATCACCAGTTATTGATTCCCATTGCCACCTAGATGTGCGCGATCGCTCGTTGCACGGTGACACCAGACCGGATCCAGCCGAAATGCTGAAGCTCGCAGCCTCGGTGGGAGTAACCAAAGTCGTGCAGATCGGCTGCGATGTTGAAGCTGCTCGTTGGTCGGTTGAGATCGCCGCTAGCCACCCCGATGTCATTGCTGGCGTGGCGTTACACCCGAATGAAGCCCCCCGGATATTTGCCCATCAGGGTCAAGGTGGGTTGGATGATGCCTGCGCCGCGATTGCAGAGTTAGCCGCCCATGATGCCGTGCGCGCTGTTGGCGAGACCGGCCTTGACTACTTCCGCACCGAAAGTGATTTGCGGAAAGTGCAACAGGAGTCCTTCAGGTGGCACATCGACTTGGCAAAAAGATTGAACAAGGTTTTGGTTATCCACGATCGCGACGCCCACGATGATGTGATTGCGGTTCTCGAATCTGCTGGTGCGCCAGAGAAAGTTCTCTTTCACTGTTTTAGCGGTGATGCAAAAATGGCCAACTATTGCGCAGAACGCGGTTGGTATATGTCCTTCGCTGGCGTAATTACGTTTAAGAATGCAGATGATTTGCGCGAGGCACTGCGGGTGGTACCCGATGACCTAGTGCTGGTAGAGACAGATTCGCCTTACCTGACTCCGATGCCATACCGCGGTAAGCCGAATGGCTCATATTTGATGCCCTTGACCGTGCGCCGGATGGCTGAAGTGCGGGGCGTTGACGAAGCGGCTATGGCAAAGCAACTCTGGGATAACACCCACCGGGTCTTCGGTGTCTGGTAGCCCACTGCTTGGCGCTCGTGAGATCCGCGAGCTAGCCGAGCAGTTGGGGATAAGGCCGACCAAGAAGCTTGGCCAGAACTTCGTCATCGATCCAAATACGGTTCAGCGCATTGTTCGGCTGGCGGGCATTACGTCTACTTCTAAAGTTCTCGAAGTAGGTCCAGGTTTGGGGAGTTTGACACTCGCACTCCTCGAACCAGGGGCGAAGGTCGTTGCCGTCGAAATAGACAAGGTGCTCGCCGAACAATTGCCCTTGACGGTGCAGGCGCATCTACCTGAAAGTGCAAGCTCGTTGACCGTAATCCATGGCGATGCGCTAACCCTGCGCGAATTAGATTTCGAACCAGATGCTTTGGTGGCGAACCTGCCCTACAACGTTTCGGTACCCGTCCTACTGCATTTGCTTCGGACTCTGCCGTCGCTGCGTTCGATATTAGTGATGGTGCAAAAAGAGGTTGCCGATCGATTGGTTGCGGGCCCTGGGTCACGCACGTACGGAGTGCCGAGTGTCAAAATTCGCTGGTTCGGAGATCCGCAGGCGGCTGGCAATATCGGCCCGAAGGTTTTCTGGCCCGAACCCAATGTCGATTCTGGTCTGGTGCGAATTACTTGCCATGAACCGCCCAAGTGCAACTCATCAAGGGCTGAAGTTTTTGCGGTCATTGATGCGGCATTTGCGCAGCGTCGCAAATCCCTGCGTGCTGCACTTTCACAATTCGCTGGTTCCCCAGCAATGGCCGAGTTGGCCCTGGTGGAGGCAGGCATCGACCCAGGGGTGCGTGGCGAGGCTCTTGCCGTGGCTGATTTCGCACGGCTAGCCGATGCCCTCGGCCAAAGTGCTCAATCCGTACGCAACACTTAACCTGAAGCCATGAAAGGGGAGCAACACGTGGGCGCGACAGTGACGGTTCGGGTGCCGGCGAAGGTCAATCTCCAACTCGGTGTCGGCCCCAAACGCCCTGATGGCTATCACGAGTTAGCGACGGTTTTTCACGCGGTCAGTTTGTTTGATGACGTGCGAGCAAGACATGTCGCACCTGGCGCTGGTGTCACTTTGACGATTTCGGGCGAGGGTGCGGGCGAATTACCACTTGATGAAACAAATTTGGCTTGGCGGGCGGCGCTGATGTTGGCTGCGCATGTCGGTGTCCCAGCTGATGTAGAACTGCACCTGCATAAAGGTATCCCGGTCGCTGGTGGCATGGCTGGTGGCAGCGCAGACGCCGCGGGTGCGCTGATTGCCTGTGATTCGCTCTGGCAACTTGGATTGGCCCGCGATGAGTTAATGGTGTTGGCAGCGCGACTTGGCTCCGACGTACCTTTTGCACTACATGGTGGCACAGCGATTGGTACCGGGCGGGGTGAGCAATTGCTGTCGGCGCTATCTCGTGGAGTCTTTGAATGGGTATTCGCGTTTGCAGAAAAGGGCTTATCGACTCCCGACGTTTACGCCGAGTGTGATCGCCTCCGTGGTACGAGTGTTACCACCGACCCGGTGGTCTCACCGGCGATGATGCAGGCCCTGCGTGCTGGCGATGCATTTGCGCTAGGTGCAACATTACAAAATGACCTGCAAGCTGCTGCAATTTCACTGCGGCCCGTGCTTTCCCAGGTACTTGAAGTGGGCGAGGGCTATGGAGCATTAGGCGCGATTGTCTCAGGAAGTGGCCCGACTTGTGCATTCTTGGCGGCCGATGAAGAGCAAGCCCTCGACATTGCGGTGGGGCTGACATCGGCAGGGGTGTGTCGAACGGTTAGGCGGGCCACCGGTGCGGTGCCCGGTGCACGAATCGTGGCTTGAACAACAACTCACCACTCCACTGGGGCTATTGGGCGCTACGCGTCGAATTCATAAGAAAGCGAGCGCAGCAGATCGGCAAGTTGCTGCTGCTCGTCAGCACTTAAGCCAACTAGTAATTCACGTTCGCGGTTCAAGAGGTCGGTGAGTGCGCCGTCAACAGCTTTTTGTCCGGTTGTGGTGAGTACAACGCGCACTCCGCGGCGATCATTGGGCTCACGTTCGCGCCTGACAAACCCGCGGACTTCGAGGCGATCAACTCGATTAGTTACGGTGCCACTGGTGACCATCGCCTCGGCACCCAGTTGGCCGGGTGAGAGCGCATATGGATCGCCAGCGCGCCGAAGTGCAGCGAGCACATCGAACTCCCAAGGCTCGAGTTGATGCTCATTGAATGCTGCACGTCGAGCCAAATCCAAGTGTCGAGCTAACCGAGAGACCCGAGACAAAACTTCAAGGGGCGAAATATCTAGATCGGGTCGCTCGCGGTGCCAAGCGCTGACCAGGCGGTCGACTTCGTCATGCCAGGCCCCGCTCATGGCCTGAGCCTACGTCAAGAATCTTGACGTCGAGATTCTTAGCGGTCGCGCTTAGTGATCAGCCGTGGCTTGGCGTCGAGGTTTTCGAGGCCACTCCAGGCCAAATTCACCAGGTGAGCGACGACTTCGTCCTTTTTGGGCTTGCGCACATCGAGCCACCACTGGCCGGTTAGGGCCACCATGCCAACGAGCATTTGCGAGTACATGGGGGCCAATTTGGTATTTATTCGGTGCGCGGCGAACTCGGCCGCCAGCAGGTGCTCGACCTGCGCAGCAACATCGATTATCAAACTGGCGAAAGACCCGGTCTGTTGGGAAACCGGTGAATCACGGACCAATATCCGAAACCCATCGGGGTATTCATCAATGTAATCGAACAGCGCGAGGGCGGCTTGCTCCACGAGCACTCGAGCGTTGCCACTGGTCAAGGTGTCGCTGATCGCTGCTAGCAGGTGATTCATCTCGCGATCAACAACTACGGCGTAGAGACCCTCTTTACCGCCGAAGTGCTCGTACACAACCGGCTTCGAGACGTCGGCTTTGGCTGCAATTTCCTCAACGGTGACAGCGTCGAAGCCCTTTTCGGCGAAAAGCTTTCGCCCGACATCGAGTAACTGCTCCCGGCGTTCTTGGCCGCTCATCCGCACTTTCTCGCGAGTGCGCTGGGGCCGCCGAACCTCACGGCGTTTAGCCACAGGCAGTTCGGTGACGTTATCAACTTCGTTGATCATCGGCACCATTAATTAATCCGTAGCGCTTGGCTCGACGTATCCACGAACCCTGCGGCGCATTGCTGGGTCTTTAAGTTTCTTGGCGATGCGCGCCGGCTTTGGCCAGCGCACGTCGGTAACAAGTTTCATGGACTCCATGATGGCGATCGCTCGGGCGCTCATATCGAGTTGGCCTTTGAGCACCCCGTGACGAGCCAAGGTGGGGTCTGCGTGGTGCAGGCTGTGCCAAGACTCGCCAAATGACGGGATCGCGAGCCAGGCCACGTTAGAAGAAAGGTCACGGTTATTGAAGGGCCGCGAGCCAAACACATGACAAATTGAGTTGATTGACCAAGTCACGTGATGCACAAGGGCGATTCGAATTAGTCCGCCCCAGAACAGGCCGGCGAGGGCGCCCATCCACGACCAAGTGATTAAGCCACCCAGGAGCGCAGGCAGCAAGATCGAT
>JBIIOU010000140.1:0-5676 GCA_044336815.1 Candidatus Nanopelagicales bacterium
GGAAGAACTGGGATATCCGACTGAGGTCTTTGTCTGCGGCAATATCGGGTGCGTACTGTTCGATTGGCGTTTGAGCTTCGTCAAACAGCCATCCCACGTGTGCGTAATAAAGGCCCTTAGCGACGGCGCGCTTTGAGGTGCCGTAACGCCAAGGTGAATGTGGGTCACCAACCTCATCGGAGAATTGATGGTGCTTACGGTGATCGGCAACCCATTGGTCAAGGGAGCCTTGGATCGCCATGGACCCGGCGATTGCCAACCCGATTTTCACCGCGCGCGGGGCCTTAAAAGCACCGTGCGTGAAGTAACGGTGGTAGCCCAAAGTGATGCCACCGGCGGTCAGAGCCCAGAAAAACAGGATTAGGCCGGCATCAACCCAAGTGAAGAAGCCCGCCCACAGAATTGCGAGGGGGATTGCAGCGATAACCGCGAGCAACGGCAAAATGACGAACACCGCGATGGTGATCTTCATGCTGCTATTGAGTAGGCCCTCCTCATTTTGGCCTCGAACTCCGCTGTTCGTAAAAGCTGATTTGGCTGCGGTCAGTTCGAGTTCGGACGTACTTTGCATCTGTCTCCTTTATGGGGCTCCGCGGCACCTACGATACCGTAACTTACGCTACCGTAACCTATCTAAGTACGCAAGGTAAGGCCGAGCATTTAAGGTAATCTCCCCCAAGTGTTTTTGGGTACGTCATCAATCCCGGGTCGTCTAGCGGCAGGACAGCGGACTTTGAATCCGTCAACGGTGGTTCGATCCCACCCCCGGGAGCTCATCAACCTCCGGGGCCCCCGTATTTGGCCCACCCCCGGGCTCATTTCGTCTGAATGCGCGCGTTTTTGTCGTGAAATACCCCGATTTGGTGGTTTTCACGACAAAAACGCGCGCATTCAGCAAAATCACCGGCGCTGGCACCGCGGCGGAGTCCAGCAGATTTGGCCAGCCGCCGAGTAGATAGAGTTAAGCCACCTTCCCCGGTAATTCGCAGGCGCAGTGCAGTGCTTGACCCCAAGCACAACCCCCACAAGCGCCCGCATGTGAGCGAAGGTGGTTACGTGCAGATGAGCCGCCCCTCAGCAGTGATCATTCTTGCCGCGGGTGAGGGCACCAGGATGCGTTCATCTACTCCCAAGGTGCTGCATAACGTGGCGGGCAGATCACTTCTCGGACACGTAATTGAAGCCGCGGCCACTTTGGAACCAGAGCACTTGGTAGTGGTCGTTGGCCACGGGCGCGACCAAGTCATTGAGCACATTGCTGAGATCGCGCCCTGGGCTTTGATAGTTGTACAGGCTGAGCAGCTTGGCACCGGGCATGCCGTGCGCGTTGCCCTAGAAGACCTTGACGGCCGGGGGGCGGTCTTTAGTGATGCACCGTTAGTGGTGTTGACCGGCGACACCCCATTGCTGTCGGGTAGCACCTTGGTGCAGTTGATTGTTGCGCATAATGAAGCAAAGGCCGCTGCGACAGTTCTCACCACCCACCTTGATGACCCTTACGGCTATGGTCGTGTCATTCGAGATGCCGCCGGTGGGGTGCAGCGCATTGTCGAGCAAAAAGATGCAACCGCTGATGAGCTCGCGGTTGATGAAATCAATTCGGGGATGTACGCCTTTGATCTAGTTAAATTGCGTGGAGTGTTAGGCCGCCTAACCTCCGACAATGCTCAAGGTGAGCAGTATTTGCCCGATGTCGTAAGCCTGCTGCGAAGTGATTCAGCAGCGGTAGCCGCTTCGATGTGTCTGGATTCGTCCGAGGTCATGGGGGTCAACGACCGCGTGCAGCTAGCAGCGGCCGCAGCAATCATGCGAGATCGCATAAATACACGTTGGATGCGCGATGGAGTAACTATTGCCGATCCGGCAACCACTTGGCTCGATGTAGATGTTGATATCGAACCCGATGTAATGATTTTGCCTAACACCACTTTGCGTGGCCCAACCTCAATCGCAACGGGTGCCCAGATTGGCCCAGGTACGACTTTGGTTTCATGTGAAGTTGCAGAAGATGCAACGGTGACCCACACGTGGGCTGAGTTAGCCGTAATTGGTGCCCGCAGCAATGTCGGCCCATTCACCTACCTGCGCCCGGGCACCGTACTCGGCGCCGATACCAAAGCGGGGGCATTTGTTGAGATCAAGAACTCAACGGTGGGGGATTCCTCCAAGGTGCCGCACCTGTCATATGTGGGTGATGCAGAGATCGGCACGGGCAGCAATATTGGGGCGGCAACTGTTTTCGTCAACTATGACGGAGTCGAAAAACATCGCACCGTAATCGGTGACCATGTTCGGGTGGGCAGCGACACCATGCTCATTGCTCCGGTAACTATTGGCGACGGCGCATATACCGCCGCCGGGTCGGTCATTACCGAAGATGTGCCACCAGGGGCAATTGGTGTTGGGCGGTCGCGGCAGCGCAATATCCTCGACTGGGTGTTTCGGCGCAGGCCGGGCACCGCATCAGCAAAGGCAGCAAGCCAAGCAATAAAACCGGTAACTCACGCACAGGAGGATAAGTGACCGAACTCGTGGTGGCCAACAAGAAGCGAATAGTGCTGCTTGCAGGTAGGTCACACCCCGAATTGGCGAATCAAGTAGCCCGTAACCTTGGCATTCCGCTATCCAAGACGACGGCATTTGATTTCGCCAATGGTGAGATATTTGTGAGATTCCAGGAGTCGGTGCGTGGTTGCGACGCTTTCGTTCTACAAAGCCACACGACGCCTATTAACCAATGGATCATGGAGCAACTGATCATGGTTGATGCGTTGAAGCGGGCGTCGGCAAAACGCATCACTGTGGTGATGCCATTCTATGGTTACGCGCGCCAAGACAAGAAGCATCGCGGACGCGAGCCCATTTCGGCACGGTTGATGGCAGACCTGTTTAAGGCTGCCGGCGCTGACCGTTTGATGACAGTTGACCTACACACTTCACAGATTCAGGGTTTCTTCGATGGTCCGGTTGACCACCTGTTCGCGCTCCCGCTGCTGTCCGCGCATGTCTCAAGCAAAGCCGATCGCTCGCGCATCACGGTCATCTCACCTGATGCCGGCCGGGTGCGGGTTGCTGAGCGCTGGACCGACGTCCTCGGGGCACCGTTAGCGATCATCCATAAGCGGCGCGACCCCGATGTGCCAAATCAGGTACGGGTACTCGAAGTTGTCGGTGATGTGGAGGGGCGCGTTTGTGTCGTCGTTGACGACATGATCGATACCGGTGGCACCATCGTGAAAGCGGCCGAGACACTATTCGACAATGGCGCAGCAGATGTCATCGTGGCCGCCACCCACGGGATCTTGAGTGAACCGGCAGCCGAGCGGCTCCAAAATTCGCGGATCTCCGAGGTAATCGTCACCGACACTTTGCCGATCGCCGAAGATCACCGTTTCCCCAAGCTCACGGTGCTGTCGATTGCCCCAATTTTGGCCAAAGCCATTAACGAGGTTTTCACCGATGGTTCGGTCACCAGCATGTTCGAAGATACCGATACCTCAGCGGTCAACTCTTCACACTGAGCCACTTGGGCAGCCACCTAGGCAGCCACCTGGGCGGGGGCATTAGGTCCAGAAATTGGCCACGGGATAGGCTTTGGCCACTCCTCGGCGAGGGTGTGCCAGCTTGCTGGTCACCGTGATCGACGCGGTCGGCGCCCAACGCGCTTCACCGAGGTGACTTTCACTAAGGAGAAGTACGTTGTCACAGGTAGCCATCACCGCTGAAGCCCGCTCCGAATTCGGTAAGGGCGCGGCCCGCAAACTCCGCCGCGAAGGCCGGATTCCCGCTGTTATCTACGGCAGTGGCACCGAACTTCTCCACATCACCTTGCCAGAGCATGAGCTCAACCTCGCGCTGCGTAAGCCACGGGTGGTGCTCGCGGTCGCCTTCGAAGGCTCGACCGTCATCACCAAGCCCCGCGATGTGCAGCGTGATCCGGTCAAGCGGGTACTTGAGCACCTTGACCTCGTGATCATCTCCAAGCTCGAAGCCGCGACCCGTGGTGATATGGCTGATGCGATGAAGGTCGCTGAAGCCGCCGCCGTTGAAGCCGGCATTGACCCCGGCACAGTTGCTGCAGCGATGCAAGATGCCATCGCCCGCGGTGAAGACCCAATGGCAGCTGCACTGCACGCTGTTGCTGACGTCCGTGCGCAGGCCGATGCTTACTCCGAAGTCAACACCGCACAAGCTGAGGTTGATACCGCGGCTGCTGCGGCTGGGGCAGCGGCAGCTGCTGCATCAGCACCTCCGGCTGCTGCAGCTGAATCTGCTTCCGAGTAGCTCACTTACTGAAACGGACATCCCATGACCTGGCTCATTGTGGGCCTGGGCAACCCTGGTCCGGACTACGCGGCAACCCGGCACAATGTCGGGTTTCTCGCGGTGGCTGAACTTGCAGGTCGGATGGGCGGGCGGTTGTCCAAGCACAAACGCGCCAACGCCCTCGTGTTGGAGGGTCGCCTTGGGTTTCCGGGTAATTCGGTGAATGCGGTGCTCGCACAGCCACTGTCTTTCATGAACGAGTCGGGTGGGCCGGTGAAAGCGTTGATGCAGTTTTATGACGTCGCTGAAGATAATTTGATCGTGCTCCATGATGAGCTTGATATTGCATTCGGCAGTATTCGGGCAAAGTTTGGTGGCGGCGATAACGGCCACAATGGTTTGAAAAGTATCCGCAAGGCGTTGGGGTCAGGCGAGTATTTTCGGGTGCGCCTTGGTATCGGCCGCCCGGTCGGGGCGCAGGATCCAGCTGACTTTGTCCTAAAACCATTTGCTTCTGCGCAGCGCGCCGAAGCTGGGGTGATGGTGGCCCGAGGGGCAGATGCTGTCGATTCTTTAGTTTTCGACGGACTAGAGCGCACCCAAAATATTTTCAACGGTGATGGTGAGGCGGGGTAGATGCACAAGCTCAGTGATGCTGAACTATCTCGAGCCATTGCGGCGCAAGCGGGGCAGGCCCTACTTAACTTGCGCTCGGCATTTGGAGAACTCGGCCCAGCGGACAAAGATCGGGCCAATGAATTACGAAAATCAGGTGATCGCACCGCACATGTTTTGATCGCTGAACTATTGGCTGAGCACCGACCACAGGATGCCTTGCTGAGCGAAGAAGGTGCAGATGATGCTCGACGCCTTTCGGCTGAACGGGTTTGGATCGTCGACCCCCTTGACGGTACTTGGGAGTATGGCCAAGGGCGCCCAGACTTCGCTGTCCAAATCGCACTATGGCAGCCGGCAACGATGTCACTGTCGGCTTGCACGGTTGACCTCCCGGCGCAGGGGATGTCTCGTTCGGTGCTAGATGAGGGTGGTGTCCCTGCTGATTTGCCAGCTAATCGTCCTATTCGAGTAGTGGCTTCGCGCTCCCGTCCACCAGCCACATTGCCGAAGGCGGTCGAACTGCTTGGTAATAAATTGGCGGCGGCTGGTTTAAGTGAACACGGGGTTGAAATCGTAGATGTCGGATCCGTGGGTGCGAAAGTCAATGAAATGTTGTGCGGCCGCGCTGAGGCTTATGTGCACGACACCGGCTTCTATGAGTGGGATGTCGCAGCTCCGTATGGGGTGGCTTCGCACTATGGATATATCGCCAGCCATATTGACGGCTCACCGGTGACTTTCAATCACCTGCCCCCTTATGTCACCGACCTCACCGTTGCGCATCCACAGTTG
>JBIIOU010000180.1:0-4237 GCA_044336815.1 Candidatus Nanopelagicales bacterium
GCGCCAGAGGACCACCGGGCCCGCGCCTTATCTTGGGTGGTCTGGGCAGGAACTATCGGCGCAGTTCTTGGCCCCAATCTGCTTTACGTCTCCGATGCCTTAGGTGAATCTTTTGGGCTACCGGACATGGGTGGTCCATATGTTGTAGCGGCGGTGGCAATAGCAATTGGCGCAATAATCATCTATGTACGACTGAAGCCAGACCCCTACTTAATTGCAACAACAAAAAGTAATGGATTGCAGCAAGCACCAAGCCGACATAAATTAAGTGACGCCGTCGCTCAACTTAAAGACAAGCCACGTGCGTTACTAGGTACAGCCAGCTTGGCGGTCGCAATGGCAGTACTCGTGATGCTGACCGTAACTGTTCCAGCACGAATGTTAGATTCTGGAATTTCACTCCAAATAATTGGGTTGATCGTCAGCATAAATATTGCTGGTATGTATCTACTTTCACCGGTCGTGGGCTGGCTGGTGGACTATTTTGGCCGCGTTCCCATGATCACCGTTGGAGTTATGATCTCCGCATTCGCTTGTATTCTAAGCGGGTTGACTTCTGCAGAAGCCACGACGGTTCTCGCACTTGGCCAATTCTTATTGGGCCTTGGTTGGTCTTGCACCATGATCTCCGGTGCCACATTACTTACTGACGAAGTAAGCCCAATTAACAGGCCCGCCGTGCAAGGATTCTCCGATTTACTAGTCAACATTTCGTCTGCAGTGGGCGGGATAACCGCTGGACTACTAATCCTTACCGCATCTTTTGAAATACTATGCGCGGTAGCTTTAGTTCCCCTTATCTGCATAACCGTGGTTATTTCAATCCCTGCCTGCCGCCGACATTCGGCTACTTCCTCACCTTAAGTCCGCACGTTTCGCCTCAACTCAAATCATGCTGAGAGCCGCCAAAGCTGCATTGACGACCGAACCGGACGTGAGATCATGAGCTGCATAGAGGTCACTACGCGTGCCAGATTGTCCGAAGCTATCGACACCGAGTGAAACTGCTGGCACACCAAGGGCCGATCCCAGCCATGCCAGGTGATGCGATGAGGCATCTTGGACTGTGACAATCGGGGCTCGCTCGGGAAATGCGGCGCGGATCGCACCCGGAATTGAAGGTGTAGTAGCAGTACGGACAGCTTGGCGAGTTGTCCGTTGCCACGACTTGAAAAGACGATCAGAGGATGTCACGTCCACCACATGAGCAGCTATCCCTTCGCTGCCCAACTCTTCTGCTGCTTCAATCGCCTCCGGCAGGGTCGCCCCACTCGCCGCGATATGTACTAGTGGCGGAGACTCTCCAATCGCCTTTCCCCTGGGCTGATCAAAAGCATCTACCAATCTGTATGCGCCCGCAATAACTTGTCTACGTAAAATAGCGTCACCTAGCCGTTGTCGAGCCAATTCGAACGGTGCCTGATCGAGCGGCCGGGTGGTAAGCCGAAAGTAGAAAGCCCCGTGCTGTGCGTCTTGACCAGCCGCCTGCGGGCTGGCATCACCGATGCTCGCCAAAGCATCACATAGGAGCCAATCAAGCCCCTGTGCGTACGCAGGCTCAATAAAAGTCACTCCTGGGAGTTCGAGCCCCACCGATGGCGTAATTGTCGACTGATGCGCTCCCCCTTCGGGTGCCAACGTAATCCCAGATGGCGTACCAGCGATGATAAATCTAGATCCGGAGTAAGTTGCATAAACAAAAGCATCAAGCCCTCGAAGCACAAATGGGTCGTAGACCGTCCCGATACTGAGCAAGGGCTGTGAAGATAGGTCCCATGCCAAACCAAGTTGTCCGAGTAATAGAAAAAGATTCATCTCAGAAATGCCAAGAGGGATGTGGTGCCCCGATGGCCCTTCTTTCCACTGCAAAGCATCGTCTGTGCTCCAAGTCCGTTGGAGCTCCGGCGAAAATACCCCCATGCGGTTTATGAAACCTGCAAGGTTGGTGGATGTCGCCACATCAGGGGCGGTGGTAACCAGATAAGGAGCGATGGTGTCAATGCGCGAAAGTTCGACCAGCACTCGCCCGAAGGCTTCCTGTGTCGACACGGGCCGCGCAGGTGGCTTCCGCATTGTTGAAGCTGGTATCTCAAGTGATCGTCTCGGCGCTTCGACATCACGAGATAAATACTCACGGCGCTCGGCAGCAAGTACCCCTTCTGGAGTTGAGGGCTCGAACCTGTCCCATTCATTATGTTCTTCTAAACCAACTTCGATTCGCAACTTACTAATTTGCTCAACAGAAAGAAGGGTGGAATGGTTTCTCGGGTGACCAGCAGTCGGTAGCCCCCAGCCCTTTACCGTGTAAGCAAACACCACACTCGGCCTGTCCTTTACCGCATCACATTCTTCAAATGCTTCAAGTAGGGCTGATATATCGTGACCACCGAGGTCGGTGAGAAGCAGATGCAGGTAATCATCATCCAAATCAGCAATTCGATCTCGAAGAAGCGGACTTGCTTCTTCAAGGAATCTTTCGCGTAACTCAGGTCCTCGAAGGGCGAAAAGCGACTGATAATGCTCGTTCGGCATATCATCGATCAAAGTTCGCAGTAGTACACCATCGGCCTCGGGTAGGTCATTCATGATTCGGCTCCCGTATTTGACCTCCAATACGTGCCAGCCTGCCGCCTCGAATTGCAACTTCCATTGCTGAATACGAACACCTGGAACAATTCGATCTAGGGACTGCCTGTTGAAGTCAACAACCCACATGACATTGCCCAATCCCGCAGTTGCAGGATCAGCAATCGCCTCCCAGACATTGCCTTCGTCAAGTTCTGCATCCCCCAATATCGAGATGAAGCGTGAGTGTGGGCGGGTGCCAAAATGCTCGTCTACGTACCGCCTGACAACGCCAGCAAATAATGGGGCCGCGGCGCCTAAACCCACAGATCCGGTTGAAAAATCAACTCGGTCAGGGTCCTTCGAGCGTGATGGATAGGCCTGCAAGCCACCGAAGTCGCGAAGGCGCGTCAAGTATGAGCGATCCAAGTTACCCAATAGGTACTGAATTGCATGAAATGCGGGCGATGCATGCGGTTTCACTGCCACCTGATCTTGCGCATTGAGGTGTCCAAACCAAAGGGCCGTGAGAATCCCGACCATGGAAGCAGATGATGCTTGGTGCCCCCCTACCTTTATGCCGTCAGCATCTGCCCGGTCTCGATTTGCCGAGTCAACCATCCTCACAGCAAGCCAGAGCACCCTTTGGGCAACTCGGTCAAGAATGTCGAACCGAGTTACATCAGAACTTTTCACAGATGCCTATCCCTTGGCTCGGTTAGCGAGCAGCCGCGATGCCTCGAGCTGCCAGAGTTTTTTGATATGCGCAGCAGTCTCTGGGAAATTTGGGGTGCGCCCAAATACTTCATTCAGCATCGGCCTGAAGAAGTCAAGTTGCAAAGTGTCAAAATTCGGATCAAAGCAATTTTCATCGTAATGCTCACAAAAATATGCGGCATCGTCGAACCACTCATGCCCTCGAAATCGTTCACGAGCATCACGAGTACCGCCCATATGTGGTGCATAGAAGTACATTTGGAACACTGGGTGCTGTTCAATAATCCAGGTGATTCGCGGCGAGACAAATGGCTTCAACATTGATGCTGCAAGCCGTCCGTGCGAGAAAGGAGCGAGAGGATCACCCACATCATGCACTAGCGCAGCCACTACATACTCGACATCCTCGCCCGCTCGGTGCGCGCGCGTAGCCGATTGAAGGCTGTGCTGCGTTCTATCTACCGCGTAGCCACCGAGGCCTTCCTTAGCCAGACCAGCGACGGCCGCCGCCACCCTGCCTGGCAAATCAGCGAAATACTTCGCGTCCGCCTCCTCAATCGCGGCGTATTCCTCCGCTGTGCCATCCTGCATTCGAGTAAACTTGGCGGTCACAGTTGCCACTTTTCCCCCTTTAACTATTTCGCAGGAAGTGATCTAGGACTTTCTCCCCAAACAGCAACGAATCGACTGGCACTCTTTCATTGACACCGTGGAAGAGACCACTGAAATCAAGATCAGCAGGCAGGCGCAGTGGAGAAAACCCGTAACACTGCATCCCAAGGAGTGAAAAAGCTTTAGCATCCGTATATGCAGAAAGTAAGTACGGGAGTGGGATAGCTCCAGGGTCTTCTGAGAGTAAGGCGGCCGACATGGCCTCAATTAGTGGGCCCTCGAACTTTGTTTCTAAAGCAATGTCTTGGAGTACAAGTTCCCAATCGATTTCTGGGCCAAGTAC
>JBIIOU010000032.1:0-16428 GCA_044336815.1 Candidatus Nanopelagicales bacterium
TGGCCCCTCTTGATTTTGATGCGCCGCCTGTGGCCGGCACGATTTCGCACCCTTCCGCTCCTGCCAGCTATTGCCTCGCTTACAGCCTGCTTTACCGTGGCCTTCGGTATACCCATGCTTCCCTCGATTGTCTGGCAACCGCAGGTCTCCGACCTAGTCGACCGCGCCTCCTTAGGACGGTTCGTCACAGTGAACCTAGTATTTTCGGTCGCAACAGCCTGGTTCGTCTCGACCGTATTTATCCTCGAGAGAGCACGGCGGCTCACCCAAGAACATCTCACCACGGTGAACGAACAGATCGAACTCTCCATCGCGCGCATGCGGCAGGAAATCTGGTTCACGCAACAAAACCTCGCTTGGGTCCTGCACGGTCCAGTCCAGTCAGCGCTGGTCTCCGCAACCATTCGACTCGAGTCAGGAGTACACCTCGACGAAGTAGACCGCGCGGCCATCTGGTCGAGCCTTAAAAGGGCTTACGAACAACTCACGACAGCCGGTCCCGCAGTCACGGATTTCAACAGTTTCGCCACCGAGTTGACCACCCTTTGGCAAGGTGTGTGCGCAATATCATTTAACGATTCGAACGGAGTAATGGAGCGGGTTGCTGCCGATCCAGCAGCGACTTACGCGATCATCGAGGTCGTCCGCGAGGCTGTGGGTAACGCTATCCGCCACGGCAATGCCACCACTATAGAAATCGGAATCCACGACCAAGCCAGCGATCTGGTCGGCCTCGTCATTACCGACAACGGCAGTGGCTTGACCGATGGCGCCGCCCCAGGCGTAGGTAGCCATCTGTTCGACGCCCTCGCCTACGAATGGTCGCGTAACACCTCTCCCGCAGGTACGACTATTACCGCTGAACTGACCTGGTCCCCAGCCCCGTAGCCCGTAAAGCTCGCCCACAAACGTGGTGCAAAGGCTGGGGTAATGGCACCCGGATCAATGCGCGATACTTCTGCCATGAAGATCGCAATCACCGGAGCATCCGGGCTCATCGGTTCCGCGCTCGTAATTCACCTGCGGGCCCAAGGCCACGAGGTCTTGCGCCTGGTCCGGCGGCCGGCAGCCGCACCTGATGAAGTCACCTGGGATGTTGCCGCCGGCACCGTTGACCTAGTGGGCTTAGCAGGCACCGAAGCGGTAATTCACTTGGCTGGCGCTGGCGTCGGCGACCACCGCTGGACTGAAGAGTACAAGCGCGAAATCTTAAATAGCCGCGTCGACGGCACCACCACGATTGTGCGAGCGATTACCCAACTTGATCCCAAACCCCGAGTGCTGGTTGCCGGGTCGGCAATCGGTTGGTACGGCGATACGGGCGACAAAGCAGTCGATGAAAGTGACCGCGCTGGTACCGGGTTCTTGGCCGATGTGGTGCGCGCTTGGGAGGCCGCGGCCGACCCTGCTGCCCAAGCCGGTATTCGCGTAGTTCACGCACGCACCGGTTTGGTTGTTGCCAAAGCCGGCGGCGCGTGGGCGAAACTCTTCCCCTTATTTCGTCTCGGGCTCGGCGGCAAAATGGGCAGCGGCCGCCAGTACTGGTCTTGGATCTCTCTGCGTGATGAATTAGCCGCCCTCGAGTTTCTCCTGACTTCTGACAACATCTCAGGGCCGGTCAATCTCACCGCCCCGCACCCCGCAACCAATGCAGAAGTCACGGCGGCGATGGGTCGGGTACTTGGCCGTCCCACTTTGTTACCCGTGCCCAGCTTCGCGCTTAAGACCGCCCTCGGTGAATTCTCCAGTGAAGTTCTAGGCAGTATTCGAGTTGTGCCCGCGGTGCTCGAGGCCGAAGGTTTCACCTGGCAGGACCCAGACATCGAGTCGGCGATCCGGGCGGCCCTGGCCTAATGCCGTGCGACGTCGTCGTAGTGGGTGCCGGCCTCGCCGGTCTCGCTGCCGCGCGAGAGTTGTCAGTGCACGGGCTCAACGTCTTAGTACTCGAATCCGGTGACGAGGTCGGCGGGCGGGTGCGCACCGACCGAATTGATGGCTATTTATTAGATCGTGGATTTCAGCTCTATAACCCCGCGTATCCCGAAGCTGCGCGGGTTCTTGATCACGACGCATTGCAACTTCGCCCACTTACTCCAGGTGTCGTGGTCGCCCTCGCCGATGGCAATGCCCGACTCGGTGACCCCCGCAGCAGGCCGGGCTGGGCCGTGGATTCGGCTTCCCCGCGCACCGGCTCACTGCTCAGCAAGGCGCGCTTTGCGCGGTACGCCCTTCGGGCGGCCAACACCCCCGCGCACCGCATATTGTCCAGCGAAGATTTTTCGAGCGCCGTTGCGCTGCGTGCTGCCGGAGTCGACGACGCCCTATTCAATAAAGTCCTGCGCCCTTTCTTGGCTGGGGTCTTTCTTGAGCCAGATTTACAGACCTCGCGGCGGTTCATGGATTTAATCTTGAAGTCATTCGTAACTGGCACGCCCGCAGTGCCAAGTACCGGAATGCAGGCACTCCCCGAACAACTTCGCGACTCACTCCCAGCTGGGTCGGTGCGGTGCAACACCACCGTCACCAAAGTTAAAGCTGGATTAGTTGTCACCGACAGTGGCGAGTTTCGAATGCGCGCAGTTGTTATCGCGACCGATCCAATCGGGGCGAAATCATTGAATTCAAGTGTCGCCGCGCCACTTGGTAGATCGG
Organism: Candidatus Nanopelagicales bacterium; assembly: GCA_044336815.1. Lineage (GTDB taxonomy): Bacteria > Actinomycetota > Actinomycetes > S36-B12 > S36-B12. The sequence goes on from JBIIOU010000032.1 coordinate 2,653, forward strand.
TAACCACTTGGTACCACTTAGCGACGCAACGAGGAAACACCCTCAACGGTGGAGCCGGTGTCCTTGTTGTTGATGGTGATAATCGCGGGCCGGTTCTCAATTCAGTTGTGATGACAAATGCTGCTCCCAGTTACGCACCAGCAGGCAAGGTGCTCATCTCATCGTCCGCCCTGGGTGTCAATGCAAGCGTCGAAGACGAGCGAGCGGTGCGCGCGCACCTGGCCACCATGTATGGCGTTGACACCACCGCTTGGGAGCCAATCGCCCACTACGCCATTTCGTACGCATTGCCGGCCATGTTGCCACCCTTACAGATACCTAGTGCGGTGAAACTTGCCGACGGCCTTTTCGTCTGCGGTGATTACCGTGAGACTGCATCCATCCAAGGAGCGATGAGAAGTGGGCGCCGCGCAGCTGAAGCAGTACTCGCAGACTTGGGTGTGCGATGAATACCACCGATTCCGCACTTGATGTCCAGTTGATCGGTTTTGGCGACGACGCGATTGACTACGCCGCTGCTTGGGATTTGCAGCGTAGAGTACACAGCGATGTCGTATCGGGTGCTACTACCAACACCGTTCTGCTCCTCGAGCACCCATCGGTCTATACCGCGGGGCGCCGCACCGAAATTCATGAACGACCATTTGATGGCACGCCGGTAATTGATGTCGACCGCGGCGGGAAGATAACATGGCACGGGCCCGGGCAACTTGTTGGCTACCCGATTGTTCGCCTCCCCAGCCCACTAGATGTTGTTGCCCACGTTCGTCGTATCGAGGCCATGCTCATTTTGGTTTGCAGTGAATTCGGGGTGACCGGAGTGCGTATTGACGGGCGCAGCGGGGTCTGGATCCCCGCCGATGACCGCGGCCCTGACCGCAAGATGGCGGCAATTGGCATTCGCGTTTCCGAAGGTGTCACGATGCACGGGTTCGCAATCAACTGTGACTGCGATATGGCTTGGTTCGACAAGATTGTGCCCTGCGGGATTAAGGATGCAGAAGTAACCTCACTGAGCCAAGAAATTGGCCGCCGCGTGAGCGTCGCCGAAGTACTGCCAACGGTGATCGACCTGCTGCCAGAACTAGTCCACCCCATAGGCTGATCACATGACCCTCGTCGAGCCGGTTTATTCAGATAGCCAAGGCCGGCGCATGCTACGGATTGAGGCGCGCAACGCCGAGGTGCCGATCGAACGAAAGCCCGAGTGGATTCGTACCAAGTTTAAGACCGGCCCTGAATTCTTGAAGATCAATGCCTTGGTCAAGGCGGAGGGTCTACACACTGTCTGCCAAGAAGCCGGTTGCCCAAATATCTACGAGTGCTGGGAAGACCGCGAAGCGACCTTCTTAATCGGTGGCGAGCAATGCACCCGGCGCTGTGACTTCTGCCAGATCGATACCGGCAAACCGGCACCATTGGATCGCGATGAGCCTCGGCGGGTTGCCGAGTCAGTGCGAACTATGGGCCTGAGGTACGCGACGGTCACCGGTGTAGCCCGTGATGATCTCCCTGATCAAGGTGCCTGGCTTTATGCCGAAACCGTTCGCGTAATCAAGGAAGTGAACCCCAATACCAATGTCGAAGTTTTGATACCAGATTTCTCAGGTGAGCCACATTTGCTAGCCGAAGTATTTGCGGCGGCTCCGGCGGTTTTGGCCCATAACCTTGAGACCGTACCTCGTATTTTCAAGCGCATCCGCCCGGCCTTTACCTACGAACGCAGTTTGGATGTTCTGACCCAGGCAAAAAGTGCCGGAATGGTCACCAAGAGCAACTTGATCTTGGGTATGGGCGAAGATGATGCAGAGATTGACACAGCGCTTATCGATCTGCACGCTGCTGGGTGTGATCTCCTGACGATCACCCAGTACCTGCGCCCATCACCGCGCCATCATCCGGTCGACCGCTGGGTAAAGCCAGAGGTTTTCGTCGACTTAGCCGAGCGGGCAACACAAATTGGCTTTGTCGGAGTGATGAGCGGACCTTTGGTGCGGTCAAGCTACCGCGCTGGGCGGCTCTACCAGCAGGCAATGGAGGCAAGGAGTTGAGCGCAAGAGTTGAAGCGGTGCATATTTGGCCGGCTGGAGCAAAAACTCCCACCCTGGTAGCTGAACTCGAACTCGATTGGGGCGGCCCGGTGGGTGATCGCCATCACGGGCTAACCATGGCATCAGATGTCCGACAAAAGGATGTTTTCCCGAGGGGAACAACGATCCGCAACCACCGGCAACTCTCAATTGTTGATCTAGCTGAACTTTCGAGCATCTGCGGCGAGCTCGGTATTGCGGAAATTGCACCCGGGGTGATAGCCGACAACATCTGCACGGAGGGCATCCCTGGGCTCACCGAGCTCCCTCGAATGACCAGATTGCTGTTCGCCGGAGGCGCGGTTGTCATGCTGGGTGGCGAGAACCTCCCCTGCACTATCGCCGGAGCCTTGGTGGAAGCCCAATACGGCACCGCCGCCGAGAAGTTCCCGAAAGCCGCGATGGGGCGGCGCGGCGTGACCGGCTGGGTCGAACACCCCGGCCGCATCCATGCCGGGGAATTGATCGAGGTCCGGCTTCCCTAGGCTGGGCCCATGGCTAAGGGAAAAATCCGCTCGACACTGTCCTCAATCGCCCAGAACTGGGGTATGACCCAGAAGGTTTACCGGACTTTGCCGCTCGAAGTCGGCGGGCTGTTCCTCCTCGGCTACCTAGTGGGATTCGTCCCGACCTTTATCTTCTTGAACCTATTTACCGCCATCCTGGTAGGTATTCCCTTGGGCCTACTCGCGGCAGTTTTCTGGTTTAGCCGCCGCGCGATGAAAGCGGCCTACCGCCAGATCGAGGGGCAGCCAGGGGCAGCGGCCGCCGTAGTGCAATCACTGCGCGGTGGCTGGTTAGTAACACCAGGAATCGCAGTCAACAAGAACCAAGATTTAATCAGCCGAGTTGTCGGCAAACCTGGAGTCATCTTGATATCCGAAGGCCCATCAAGTCGGGTCAGCCACATGCTCGGCAATGAGCGCAAAAAGACCGCTCGCTGGCTCCCAGATATCCCGATCTACGAAATTCAGGTCGGCGACGAACCGGGCCAGGTTTCACTCGGCAAACTGCAGCGCTCATTAACCAAGTTGCCTCGCAACCTACGCGGTGGCGAGATCACCGATGTGCGCCGCCGGCTCGATGCTGTTAGCCAAACCGGTGGCTCACTGCCGATCCCGAAAGGGCCGATGCCGACGAGTACCCGATCGGCGCGCCGCCCTCGCTAACTAGCGACTCCGCGCCCGCGCGTTCGAATAACCACACTTCCAACGGCACGATCTTGCAGGCCACGGCCAGTTGAGTCATAAATCAAGGCTGGGATCACGCAACAGACGAGCACCGTCCGAAGGGCGATACGCCACAGCGATAGCCGCCCCCCACCGAATCGAACTACTGAAATACCCATGATGCGTTGGCCAAATGACGCCGACATTAGCCAAGTGAACAAGATGACCTCAGCCGCGAAGAGCAAAAGCACGGTGATCGACCCTTCGGCGGAGCCGTAGGCCACCTGACCAAAGAAAACTCGGGACAAGAGGATGCAGGCGAGCCAATCCAGGCAAATTGCCACCACCCGGCGACCGAGCCCACCTGGCTCCTCCGGCTTTGTCTTTGGGTCTGGTGTGGCTGAAGTCACGCCCCCACGGTACCGGGAGGCGAAATTGATGCATCCTTTAACATTGCCGAAACAGTCGGGATACACCAACGACATGGCCTTTGCCTATGGTCTGGGGTATCCGGAGGCTCCAGCCACCGTGCGAGGCGAGAACCCCGTGGGATAAACCCACAGGGCAAATGCGTAGGAAGGTCAGGGAGAATTTCATGTTCAAGAATTCAACTGAGGTACTGAGCTTCATCAAGGCCGAAGGCGTGAAGTTCGTAGATGTGCGGTTTATTGATCTGCCCGGCGTGATGCAGCACTTCAATATGCCCGTGGAGTCATTTGACCAGTCGGTATTCGACGACGGCCTAATGTTTGACGGATCATCCATCCGCGGTTTCCAAGCTATCCATGAATCAGACATGAAGCTGATCCCGGATCCTTCAACCGCCTTCATCGATCCGTTCCGCAATTCCAAGACACTGGTCATGAATTTCTCAATCCTTGACCCATTCACCGACGAGCGCTACAGCCGCGACCCACGTAACGTCGCAGCAAATGCAGAGTCCTACCTCGCCTCAACAGGTATTGCCGACACTGTCTATTTCGGCGCTGAAGCTGAGTTCTACGTCTTTGACGACGTTCGGTTTGAAACCAATCAGCATGAGTCGTACTACCACATCGATTCGGTCGAAGGCGCTTGGAATACCGGACGTGTCGAAGAGGGCGGTAACCGCGGCTACAAGACCCGCTACAAGGGCGGGTACTTCCCAGTCCCGCCGGTTGACCACTTCGCTGACATCCGCGACGACATGGTCGAGAAGTTGCTGCAGGTTGGCCTGCATGTTGAGCGCTCACATCATGAGGTTGGTACCGCCGGTCAAGGCGAAATTAACTACCGCTTTAACACCTTGCAACGCTCTGGTGACGAGCTCATGCTCTTCAAGTACATCATCAAGAACGTCGCCTGGGCACACGGCAAGACAGCCACTTTCATGCCCAAGCCACTCTTCGGCGATAACGGCTCGGGAATGCATTGCCACCAGTCGCTCTGGAAGAACGGTGAGCCGTTGTTCTATGACGAGCGCGGCTACGGCGGGCTTTCAGACCTCGCCCGGTGGTACATCGGTGGCCTCTTGCACCACGCACCATCGTTGCTGGCATTCACCAACCCGACGGTGAACTCCTACCACCGCCTAGTGCCCGGTTACGAAGCCCCGGTGAACCTGGTTTACTCCGCTCGCAACCGCTCGGCCTGCATCCGGATCCCAGTGACCGGCAACTCACCAAAGGCCAAGCGCATTGAATTCCGGGTGCCTGATCCATCAAGTAACCCATACCTTGCGTTCGCGGCTCAGCTAATGGCGGGCCTTGACGGCATCAAGAACAAGATCGAGCCGCACGCCCCGGTCGACAAGGATCTCTATGAGTTGCCTCCGGATGAAATGGCCAGCATCCCCCAGGTACCGGGCTCCCTACCGGCGGTTCTGGAAGCCCTAGAAGCCGATAACGAGTACCTACAGGCCGGCGGGGTCTTCCCGAGCGACTTAATTGAAACCTGGGTAGAATATAAGCGCACGAATGAAATAGATCCAATCCGTATGCGACCGCATCCGCACGAGTTTGAGCTTTACTACGACATCTGATCGCACAGGTTCCCTTTCGCGTCGATTCGCCTCGCGTGCTAGGGGAAAGGGACGGGCCACTTCGGTGGCCCGTCCCGCTTTTTTTGGCCTGGCTAAGACATGATTGCGAGGTGAACGAAGATTTACCGGTGGGCGCCGAGCCACCAGAAGTTATCGCCCCAGCTCGAAGGCGCCATGCCCACCAGTACAACCCACTGCCCCGCATACTCGTGCTGGTAACAGCCGCCGTGCTACTTACCGCGGCTTTTTGGGCCGGTTTCACTTTTCAAAGTACCTACGCAAACGCAGGTGGTGAGCCCGCAGAAGTCATCGTGGCCACCTGGATGCGCGACAACAACATGGGGCCGTTAGTCGCCAAGTTGGAAGACGTTTACTACACCTATGTCAGCACCCCGGACGTTGGAGGCACGCCAACTATTTCAGCAGATATCACCGCAGAAGACAACGCCGGCCTTGACCCCGAAGACCTCCAGCCGTCCGATCCGCCCAGTGCCGTGCCAAGTGCTATGCCCAGTTCTATGTCCAGCGCCGTGCCCGCCGTCGTGCCGAGCGCTATCCCCAGCCCGATTGTTACCCCGGTGGTCGAACACCTCAATCCACCGCCGCCCATTACCTCACCGGTGCCCAACCCTGAACCGCAAGAAGGTCTCTGGCAACCGGTCGGCAGCCGGGTGGCCGGTCTCCCAGCGATGTATGTCGCCCGGGTGCGCGCCGACAATGTGCACACCAGCTACTACGCCTCGGTACTTTGGATCGACACCTCACTTACCAAAGCCATGTTTATCCCCGGTTTTGAAGAACCCGGCGGCCCGAATCCATTCAACGGGGCACTGCCAAAAGAGCTTTGGCCAATTGTGCTCGCCAATTTCAACGGCGCTTTCCGACTCGAGGACTCGATGGGTGGCTATTACTACGGTGGCGAAATGGTTAAACCTCTCGTCGATGGCAAGGCGAGCACCGTTGTCTATAAAGACGGTTCAATAAAGGTCGGCAAGTGGGGCCGCGACCTACAAATGAGCGACGATATCCAAGCCGTTCGGCAAAATCTCAACTTGATTGTCGACAAAGGCGTATCGAAGGTATCCAGTGCAACCGACAACGTAATTTGGGGAGCAACTACCGACAAGGAGAGTCTGGCCTGGCGCGCTGCAATCGGCCAGCTCGCAGATGGCAGCATTATTTATGTCGGGTCGCCATTTCTTTCTGCCGATGGTCTCGCCAACACGTTGGTGGGCGCCGGCGCACAAGAAGCCATGGTCCTAGACATGAATACTTGGTGGACCGCGGGGTTCTACTTTAGGCACAAGAAGGACGGCACTCCGTTATGCCGAAAACTTGACCCGTCAATAGCTGAAGGCTGCGACCGTTTCCTTTATCCGTACAAGCGCGATAGTTTCCAGTTCTTGGCTAGTGCGCCACTGTCACCGTAGTGAATCTTCACCGTAGAAGACCCGGTCAACGACTTGGCGCGCGCGCCTAGTGACCCGCCGGTAATCCTCAATTAGTTGACCCGAGGCTCCCATTGGGTAACCCATTACATAACCCACACCAGCCAGCTCGCGAACATCGGTCGGCACTAAGTCTGAGGCGCGGTCGCGCACCAGCATTACTGCATTTCGAACATTGGTCGCCAATCTCCAAGCTACTCGAAGGGCCTTGGCATCACTTGAGCTAAGCAGCCCCGCGCTTTCAGCAGCGGCAAGTACCGGCAAGGTTTCGGTGGTGCGTAATGAGGGATAGGCATAAGCATGCTGCATTTGTAGTAACTGGGCCACCCACTCAACGTCACTAAGCCCACCTCGGCCTAACTTGGTATGTAGCGTCGCATCCGCACCGCGAGGCAGTCGCTCTGCCTCCATGCGCGCCTTGAGCCGGCGAATCTCGCGAACCTGCGCCACCGGAACCCCACCGCTAGGGAAGCGGAGTGGATCAATGAGCGCAATAAAGTTTTCACCGAGTTCACGGTCACCGGCCACCACCTGCGCCCGCAGGAGCGCCTGCGCCTCCCAAGCAGCTGACCAACGCCCGTAATAAGCCGCATAGGAGGCCAATGAACGAACCAGTGGCCCTTGGCGACCTTCCGGCCGCAAATCCGCGTCGATATCCAAAGGTGGGTCGCTGGTCGGTGCCATCAAAAGCGTGCGCAATTCATTTGCAACCGCAAATGCCGCAGAATTCGCCGCATTCTCATCAGCGCCCGCAATGGGCTCATAGACAAACATGACATCAACATCACTGCCCAACCCGAGCTCGCGCCCACCAAAGCGGCCCATTCCAATTACGGTGAATCGCATCGGCAGCTCAGCCCCGCCACCCACTACCCGCTCGGCAACACGCAGGGCACCGGCTACCGTCGCGGTGGCAACGTCACTAAGTGCAACTTGCGCTCCATCGATCTGGGCTACCTGCAGTAGCTCGGCGACCGCAATCCGAAAGAGCTCACGGCGGCGCAGTGATCGAACCGCCCCAACGGCAATAACCGGATCGTCATGCCGTTCAGCAGCAGATGCCACCTCGGCAAGAAGTGTCTCCAAAGATCGGGGTTCAAGTTCACTTTGATCCGCGAGCATAGCCACGTTTTCAGGAGCACGAAGCAGTAATTCAGTGGCGTACTTACTCGAAGCGAGCACCTGAGCCATGCGTTCGGCCGCCGTTGATTCGTCACGAAGTAGCCGCAGGTACCAGTGGGTCGAGCCCAATACATCGCTAACGCGCCGAAAGCCTAGGAGGCCAGCATCTGGGTCAGGGGCATTCGCAAACCAACCCAGCATCACCGGCAACAAGGTGCGCTGAATGGCCGCGCGCCTACTGACTCCCGAGGTCAAGGCCTCAAGATGCCGAAGTGCCCCGGCCGGGTCTTGATAGCCCAAGGCGCGCAGGCGCTGCTCGGCGGCCTCCGGGGTAAGCCGTGCCTCACCAGCATCAAGGCGTGCAACGGCCTGCAGCAACGGCCGGTAGAACAATTTTTCGTGCAGTCGGCGCACCTCGCGGGCGTGCGTACGCCACTTCGCATGTAGTTCACCAACAGGATCACCACGATAGCCAAGTGACCTACCAAGGCGCCTGAGATCACTTTCATCCTCAGGCATGGTGTGAGTGCGGCGCAACTTATACAGCTGCAAGCGGTGCTCAAGTGTGCGAAGAAACCGGTAGGCATCAGCCAAAGTTGATGCATCGTCGCGGCCGACATAACCCCAAACCGCGAGCGCCTCAAGGGCATCAAGGGTTGTCGAACTTCGCAGCATGACGTCACTTCGACCATGTACTAGCTGGAGCAATTGCACCGAAAACTCAACATCGCGAAGCCCACCCGGGCCTAGTTTCAGCTCGCGCTCACCAATGCGGGCAGGTACTTGCTCTTCCACCCTGCGGCGCATCGCCTGCACATCCGTCACAAATCCATCATGATCTGCAGCACTCCAGACAAACGGCGCAACCGCATCCACATATCTGGCTCCAAGTTCGAGATCACCAGCTGAGGGGCGCGCCTTCAGTAAGGCCTGGAACTCCCATGTCTTTGCCCAGCGCTCGTAATAGTCAACGTGAGACTCGATAGTGCGAACGAGCGCACCTTGCTTACCCTCAGGGCGCAGCGCTGGATCAACCTCCCAAATCGATCCTTCGGTGGTTACCGAGTTGCACGCGCGCATCACGCCGATCGCCAAGTCCGTGGCGGTCTTTAATGCACCTTCTTCATCGCCCTCGATAGCCTCCGCCACAAAGATTACATCGACATCACTTACATAGTTCAACTCACGCCCACCGCATTTACCCATACCGATAATCGCGAACCGACAAGCTGGGGCCCCCTCGGGCAACCCGGCTCTAGCTATCGCTAAGGCCGCCTCAAGTACGCCATCGGCGAGATCAGCGAGCCACGAAGCCACCGACTCCATCGGCGCCAATCCCGCAAGGTCTCGGGCCGCAATCCCCAAAAGGTGTGAGCGGTAGGTAATACGCAATCGATTTAGAACTTCTGTCGACTGCCCACCAGCCATGGGTGCGTGCACATGCGGGTCAGCCCCGACCGCCTGCAACAAGGTGGCCCGAACCTGTCTTGCCGCCGGCGCCATCGCAAGTACTTCAGCGTCAGCCAGTATCGACCAATGCTCCGGGTGCCGGATGATGAAATCACCAAGTGCCTCTGACATGCCAAGAATTTCAACCAGCCGGCCCAAAGTGTCACGATCGGCAACCAGTGTGGAAGAGATACGACGGCGTTGCTGATCACCGCATGCTTCCATGAACCGCGTCAGCAGTAGCAGGGCTTGATCGGGATCGGCGGTCGCAGCGACCTGAGCCAAGAATCCACTCGCTTCCTCGCCGTGGCTTTCACTATCTTCAATACCAATTTCGGCGAGTAATTCGACAAGAGCTGGGCTGGCCAACAGCCGGGCTGCAAGATCCAACTCCGTGAACCCTAAGCGGGCTAGCTTCGCACTATCTGTCGTTGACCTACCACTTTCCATCAGCGTGAACCCGGTGTCGCACATTGCCAAACTAGATCTGCCCAGGCCCGTGTCATGGGCCGCCAAGCTCTAATTAGGTCAGCCTCTGACCTACGAAACTGCTCACACTCCGCATCGAAATCGCAGCCAGACCGGTCGAGGACTTCGTCGGCTAGGCCCGCCCAACTGGCGAATATGTCGGCATCGATTTCCGGATGCAGCTGAAGTCCGTAGGCATTGTCACCAACTCGGAAACCTTGCACTCGGCACACTTCATTGGTCAGTAGAAGGACACCATCATCTGGTAGCGCCACAATATGGTCTTGATGCCATTGACCGGCGGGGATGTCATCGCTGGGTGCTCCAACAGCACCGATCACCGGGTCTACTAAGCCGTCCAGGGTGCGAAAAACACTCACCACGCCGATCTCCGGAACCGGCCCTAACTCGACGCGACCCCCGGTCGCAGCCGCCAACAATTGCGCCCCAAGGCACAGGCCCAAGACAGGGATACCGCGGTCGGTCGCATCAGCTAACAGCGCCCGCTCAGTAACCAGCCAAGGCGCCACCACATCATCACCGGCACCCATTGCGCCGCCGAGGGCCAACACCCCGTGTACTCCAGGTGGTACGGCCGCCGGCACCTGCTCGCCGAAGCAGGCTTCGATCACCCGCACGCTGATGCCCGACTCAGCCAACCACTGCCCGACCAATAGCGGTGGGTCGGTTTGATCATTCTGGATAGCCAGTACCACCGGCGTTGGTCCCGTGCCGATATCAGTGCTCACAATCGTGGAAGGTAGCGGTCCAGCTCCCACTGCGTGACTTGGCGTCGAAAATCCTCCCACTCGGCCCGCTTATTACGCAGGAAGAAATCAAAGACATGCTCACCGAGGGTCTCAGCAACCAACTCTGAGCGCTCCATGATCTCGATTGCCTGATCGAGGCTCGAAGGCAGTGGCTTCATGCCCATCGCCTTGCGTTCAGACTCGCTCAAGCCCCAGACATCGTCTTCCGCACCATCTGGTAGCTCATAGCCTTCCTCAATGCCCTTAAGCCCTGCCGCCAGCAGTAACGCCAACGCCAAATATGGGTTACATGCACTATCCATCGATCGAAATTCGATTCGCGTGCTGTTGCCCTTGGCCGGCTTATACATCGGCACCCGGATCAAAGCTGAGCGATTGTTATGCCCCCAGCAGATCCACGATGGCGCCTCCGCTCCTCCGGCAAGTCGCTTATAAGAGTTAACCCACTGATTTGTTACCGCGGTGATCTCCGGCGCATGGGCAAGGAGTCCGGCGATAAATGAACGCGCGACTTTTGAGAGTTGATACTCAGCGCCCGCCTCGAAAAAGGCGTTGCGGTCACCCTCGAAGAGTGAAAGGTGCGTGTGCATCCCTGAACCAGGGTGGTCGCGGAATGGCTTTGGCATGAAGGAAGCAAAGAGGCCTTGCTCCAATGCAACTTCTTGCATGACCAGGCGAAATGTCATCAAGTTGTCGGCTGTTGTCAACGCATCGGCATACCTTAGGTCAATCTCCTGCTGGCCGGGCCCACCTTCATGATGGGAATACTCGACTGAAATACCCATTGCTTCTAGCATCGTGATGGCTTGGCGGCGGAAGTCATGTCCGACACCATTTGGCGCATTGTCGAAGTATCCGTATTGATCCACCGGGATCGGCGCCTGACCGGCGACCGGTGATTCTTTAAACAAGTAGAATTCAACCTCAGGGTGCGTATAGAAATTAAAACCTAGGTTGGCTGCCTTGGTGAGTGTGCGCTTAAGCACATAGCGCGGATCGGCGTATGACGCTGCGCCATCGGGTGTCAAGATGTCGCAGAACATTCGTGCGACACCAGGGCCATCGCTACGCCACGGCAACAGGGCAAATGTTGCCGGATCAGGCTTGGCCAACATATCCGACTCAGCTACCCGGGCAAAGCCCTCGATCGCCGAACCGTCAAAGCCAATACCTTCGGCGAATGCACCTTCAAGTTCAGCCGGGGCAATGGCCACCGACTTCAAGGTGCCTAAAACGTCGGTGAACCACAACCGGACGAATCTGACATCACGCTCTTCTATCGTCCTAAGGACGAACTCCGCCTGCTTATCCATGTGCTCATAGTGGACTAGGCCGTGTTACGAATGGGTTAAACCACCTCAAGTAGCCTGCTTCCATGAGCGTTATTCGGCTGGCCCTCGCCCAGGTGAACGCCAAAGTGGGCGATTTCACCGCAAATGCCCTGCTAGTCCGTGCCTCGGCCCAGCAAGCAGGCGCAGCCGGTGCTCATCTCATTGCCTTCCCAGAGATGATGCTGACCGGCTATCCCGTCGAGGATCTCGCACTTCGGCCTGCCTTTCAAGCTGCCTCCCGCACCGCCGTTGAGGCCTTGGCCCAAGACCTACGCTCAGACGGGCTCGGTGAGCTCATCGCCTTGGTCGGCTACCTTGATCACTTAGAGACAGCTCCCCAAGCAGCGGGGCCGCGTAATGCGCCGATAAATGCGGTGGCAGTTTTACACCACGGCAAGGTAATCGCCCGTTACACCAAACATCACTTACCCAACTACGGCGTGTTCGATGAAGCCAGGTATTTCATCCCCGGCACCGAGCCACTGCTCCTGCGCCTAAACGACAGCACCGTTGCGATTGCAATCTGCGAAGACCTATGGCAAAGCGGCGGTCCGGTTACTTGGGCGCGTGAAAACCAGGCCGACCTGCTGCTAGTCATGAACGCGTCCCCGTATGAGCGCGATAAGGATGACGCCAGGTTGAAACTTTGCCAGTTGCGAGCAGTTGAAGCTGGCTGCGATCTAGCCTACGTAAATCTCATCGGCGGCCAAGATGAACTCGTATTTGATGGCGACTCAATGGTTGTCGATAAGCATGGCAAATTATTGGCGCGGGCCCCGCAGTTTGAGCCCACCTTGCTAACCATTGATCTGGAATTAACCTCGAGCCCTGAACCGCATTCGTGTATTGCACTTGGCCCAATCACCTGGAAGTCAGACATCACCTATCAACCTGCCATCGCACCACGCCTAGCTGAAGCAGATGAGGTTTATCAAGCACTGACCCTCGGCCTAGGCGATTACGTAAGGAAGAACGGCTTTAAAAGTGTCATTCTCGGACTATCCGGAGGTATTGACTCGGCGCTGGTTGCCGCCTTGGCCTGCGACGCCATTGGCGCTGAGCATGTATTTGGAGTTTCCATGCCAAGTGTCTATTCATCCGACCATTCAAAGGATGACGCCAGCGACCTAGCAGCGCGCACCGGTCTTAATCTGCGCACGATCGCTATCGCCCCAATGGTTGACTCCTTTCAAGAGTCTATGCACTTGACCGGTCTTGCCGAGGAAAATCTGCAGGCCCGAGTTCGTGGCACCACTTTGATGGCGCTTTCGAACCAAGAAGGCCACCTCGTGCTGACAACCGGCAATAAGAGTGAGCTTTCAGTTGGCTACTCGACTTTGTACGGGGATTCGGTTGGGGGTTTTGCGCCCATCAAGGATGTTCCAAAGCAGCTCGTCTGGGCTTTGGCCCGCTGGCGTAACGCCAAGGCCCTTGAACTCGGGCAGATACCACCAATACCGGAGAACAGCATTGACAAGGAACCAAGTGCCGAACTTCGTCCGGACCAAAAAGATAGTGACTCACTACCTGATTACGAAGTTTTGGACGCACTGCTTGAGGCCTATGTGTCAGGTGACATGGGTGCGAGCGAATTAGTTGCCGCTGGGTTCGAGCCCAGCCTCGTCGACCGTGTCTTGCGGCTAACCGATGCCGCCGAATATAAGCGTAGGCAGTCGCCCCCTGGCACCAAAATATCGTTGCGGGCTTTTGGCCGCGATCGCCGACTACCAATCACAAGTGGCTGGCAGGAGCCAAGCCAAGCCTGAGTACCTCGACAATCGAAGCAGTACTGGCTGAACCATCAGCCGGTGTTAGGCGCAACATCTTCAACCACACCATCGGCCCTACCAGCAAGGCGATAGTGGCCTCAATATCTAGGTCGCGTCGCAATTGCCCTTGTGATACCCCC
>JBIIOU010000033.1:0-16238 GCA_044336815.1 Candidatus Nanopelagicales bacterium
TGGGTCACTCGCTGACAATGCGGCTGTACTTGCCCAGCTGGATCCGCCGCCGCCGCCAACATTGTTGGTTGAAACGCCACCACCCCAGTAACCACCACCCCCGCCGCCAGCATTGGTAGAGGCTCCAACACCGAACACGCTTTTGCCAACACCCAAAGCATTACCCGAAGTCTGCGTACCGCCATAACTTGTTGTCCCACTTGTACCCGAAGAGGAACCGCCAATAAGTCCACCACCAGCGCCACCATTAGCGTAGTAACCCGCACCACCACCACCACCGGCCACGATTACCCGCGAAGCCAATGACGTCGTATTCGTCGAAGCACTGGGCCCACGAACCGTTCCCGAACTCGCCGTCGAGGACACATTCGACGACGTCTTCGCATACGTGAAAGTTGTCGTCGTAGGAACAGCAACAATCGTGTAGGTGCCATTGAATGCCGAGTCCACCCCAGTCACCACAACAGTCCCACCAGCTGTGAAGCCATGAGCAACAGAAGTAGTTAGCGTGACCACATTGGAAGCAAGGGATCTGTTCGTGACCGTGAACTCATTACGGCGAATATCAGAGGCACCACCACCACCACCAGCATAGGAATTATTACCCGTACCCCCACCATTCCAACCCGCGTCATACGTGTTGCTCGCCGACCTGGTTCCGTCGTAGTCAACGGTCACACCACCACCGGAACCACCGGTATAGACATACAAGGTTTCTCCTGGAGTGACGGGAATAGTCCCGGTGACCTGCCCACCGCGCCCACCGGTGTAGCTGTTGGCACCCGCCGTACCACCTTGGGCGCCGAACAGGTCAACGCCTAACCAGGTCACCCCATCTGGCACGGTGTAGATCTGCGGTGCACCCGTGTATTCAAAGTTCGACGCGCTGGTAAAGCGCACTAGTGCGGATATTTCACTAGTTGCCTCGCCGACACATCTAGTGCCACAAGACTGTGTGAGGTCGGTGTACAAAGGCGCCACCTGGTAGTAGTACGTCTTACCAAGGGTTAGGAGATTTGCCCGTTGCGAAGTGCCAGCCGCTGAAGCTGTCGCGACGTTGGCATAGGTGCGGGCATAGGTGAAAGTCGTCGATGACGGCACTGTGGTAACGGTGTACGTGCCATCGTATGGATCACCCACCCCTTGGATGCGGACACCATCGTTGATAGCAAACCCATGCGCTGCACTCGTTGTGATCGTCACAACATTTGAAGTGAGCCGGGTGTTAGTTATCGAAGTAACTGTCGGACCAGAATGCACGACGCCGGTGGCATTTGGATCCATTACGTCAAATGAGCTATCTAGTGCACCGCTCGAGGTGCCCCAAAGCACCCGGTACCCGGTGACCGAATCAGATGCCGATAGCGTCCAGTTGAGCGAGATTCGGCGCTGTTCCCCGTATGCGGTCAGGTTCGTTGGCGCCGCCAGTGTGGTTGTGACTGGGCTAGAGATGCTGACCCGACCATCACCAGCGCGCACGCCTTGGTCGGTGATGAAGCCACTCGAAGTTCTAAGGTCACTCGCTGAGAGCACGGTCATTCGCGCCCAGCTCGACCCACCACCGCCACCGACGTTATTTCCTGTCGAGACGTTGCCGCCCCAGTAACCACCACCGCCGCCGCCAGCATTGACCGAGGTACTAGCACTTAACACACTTTGGCCAACACCCAAAGCGTTACCTGACGTCTGCGTGCCGCCATAACTTGTTGTTCCACTAGAACCTGAAGAGGAACCACCAATGAGTCCACCACCAGTACCACCATTAGCGTAGTAACCCGAACCACCGCCACCACCAGCAACCACCACCCGCGAAGCCAGTGAAGTGGCATTCGCTGGTGTACTCGGACCACGCACCGTTCCCGTACTCGCCGTCGAGGACACATTCGACGACGTCTTCGCATACGTGAAAGTTGTCGTCGTAGGAACAGCAAGAATCGTGTAGGTGCCATTAAAAGTCGAATCCACCCCAGACACCACAACAGTCCCACCAGCTGTGAAGCCATGAGCAACAGAAGTAGTTAGAGTGACCACATTGGATGCAAGGGCCCTGCTCGTGACCGTGAACTCATTACGGCGAATATCAGAGGCACCACCACCACCACCAGCATAGGAATTATTACCCGTACCCCCACCATTCCAACCCGCGGAGTACGTGTAAGGAAGCGTTGTAGAAGTGTCGAAATTACGCATAACTCCACCGCCGGCGCCGCCGGTGTACACGAACAGCGTCTCACCCGGAGTGACGGGAATCGTTGCGCGAGCGCGGCCACCAAGACCACCCGTGTAGCCACCCGCCGTGCCACCCTGCCCAGCCAGTGCGTCAACCTGCAGCCAACTAACTCCATCTGGAACTGTGTACGCCACTGGCGCACCGGTGTACTCAAAAACAGTGCCATTCGCGAAAACAGTCGCCGCACTCACCACGGGCGAGGTGTAGGCCGAGAAGCAGTTCGTGGTGCATGACTGCGCGGCATCGGTGTAGCGGGCAGCAATCTTGTAATAGAAAGTAGTACCTGAGGGCATACTCAATTGCTTCTGCACTGTGCCCGTTGGATTAACCGCTGCCGTCGTGATATTCACCGATGTTGCCGCGAACTTGAACGTCGTTGTGGTCGGAACGGTAGTTACCGTCATAGTGCCGTTGAACGGACTTCCAACGCCTTCGACAACTACCACGTCACCAACCGCCAAGCCGTGCGCTGTCGAAGTTGTTAACGTAGCGACATTCGAGGTCAAGACTTTATTCGTGATGGCCAACACATTTTGGCTCTGGTGGCGAAAAGTTGAGGCCGGCGAATTGACGTCAATTTGGCCAGTCATTGATGCTGGATCCGTGCCCCACTTAATTCGGTATCCGGTAACCGCGTCGAAGTTCCAAGAGGTCCAGGCTAAATCGACCGACTTCGCGAATCCCGCAGCAACAAAATCTGACGGCACCAACGTTGGAACCGTCGTCGTAATCACGATCGATCCGTTCGCACTGCTCGATGTATTTACCCCTGCGGTGTGAGTCACCGAACTGACAACAGCGGATGAGGTATAGCTCGATCCACCCGGTGCACTCGCATTTGTTGATGTCGAACCACCGCCACCGTAGTAACCACCACCACCGCCACCAGCATTGCTTCCAGCGGTATTGCCCCCGATGCCACTTGCACCACCCGTTGACTGCGTAGCAACCGTTCCGTTGTTAGCGCAACTGGCCATTGCGCTGGTACAAAGTTGGCCTGCTGAGCTACTCGGGTAACCAGCCCCACCACCAACGCCATAGTTACCAGCACCACCGCCACCACCAGCAACGATTACCCGGTTCGCAGCTGCGGTTCCACCCTGGCGCACATCAGAGGCACCACCACCGCCACCACCTAGGGTGCCCTGGCCGTTACCGCCACCATTCCAACCTCCAGTTGCACCACCAGAGCCTGAAACGCCGCCGCCGCCCACATAAATATTCAGGGTCTCACCGGGAGTTACCGCAACAGTGCCCTGCACGCGCGCGCCAGACCCAACGGTGCGACCACCGCTGCCACCGGCCGCGCCAATTGCCTGCACATAAATTTCGGTAATTCCGGCGGGGACAACCCAAGTCTGAACAGCACCGGTATATGAAAATGTGTTTGTCATTGCACTAGAAGCAATTTGCACAATTCCCGTACCACAAGTCTTAAGTGGATCCGAGTCACAGGAGTCGCCTGCGAAGGATTTGATATTCCCAACGCCAGTTAGGATAAAACGCAATTCAGAAGGCGTCGACCCTGGGCTTAGTTCAATCAAGCGGGCAAGTGCGCCGGTCACATGCGCCGCCGATACCGAGGTGCCTTGTGTATATGCGTAACCATCAATCAGCGGCGCTTGCGCGCCGGTGTTCGACAGGGTGTAAACACCCGCTGAACCGTCGCCATTCGCGTCACCGCCCGGTGCCGCGAGGTCGATACCCGCGCCATAGTTTGAATACCCTGCGCGCTTTCCGCTGCGATCCGATGCACCTACCGAGATGACACCATCACAATTAGCCGGCGCATACTTGCTGACATCATCATTTGCGTTGCCCGCCGCGGCAACCACCGTGACGCCTCTCGATAGTGCCCCATCTATTGCCGTTTGAAGTGCCGGCGTGCACATACCCTCGGTGCTAAATGACAAGTTGATGACGTTGGCCGGCGTTGGGTTTTCGGCGACCTCGGGTACCACTCCACCCGAAGCCCAAGTTATTGATGCGGCAACATCCGACAGCAATCCGCCACGCCAAGACAGTGCACGAATTGGCTGAATTTCGACCTTAGGAGCAACGCCCACAATGCCTATTGCGTTATTTGCCTCGGCTCCAACGATGCCGGCGATGTTGGTGCCGTGCCAGGAACTGTTACGCACGGGCGCAACACCGCGCCAATCACCTGGATCCGCCGGGTTAGCGTCCCAGCCCAAATCACCATATGTTCCAGTTGCCACATAGTCACCGTCAAAGCTCACGGCAGCCGGCGCTGCATCGGAGCCAATTGCTACAGCCTCACGCGCCGCCTCCAACTCTGGGTAAGAGGAGACAAAGTCGTAGCCGGGCAACAACCTGCTGCCGAAATCTTCATGGCGGGTGATGCCGGTGTCGATAACCGCGACTCGGACCCCAGCACCTTGCGCGGTCGAATACGCATTGGTCATGTCAGTGGGGGTGTCGGCAGCGCCAATGCCATAGGTGTCCCATAAATTCCATTGTTGGCCTGCGAACTGCGCATCATTGGGGGTGGTGTCAGGGAAGGCCGCAGTTGTCACAACTTGGTCCGGCTCAGCAGAAAGAATGCGCGGATCTGCGGTCAATACCTCCGCGATGGCCTCAGCCTCAGCCGCAGACACGGGCTCGGTGAGTTCAACCGTCACGAGCCCATCGCCCAACGCCTTACCCGGCTCCAAGCCAACTTCATCGATCACATCGGCCCCGGTCGCAATCAAGGGGGCTTCTACCGAGGCGACACCAGGTTCATATTCCACGACCAACCGTGAAACCTCACCGTCAATACCGTTGGTTGGCCTGACCTCAACCGCCTCCGTTGGCGCACTCACACCAACCGCGCTCTGCGCCTTTAAGACGACTTGGTAAACCCGGCCATTGCGCAGCCCGGTGACCGTCGCGGTAAGAGCGGAAGCTGCAAAAGTCGCGTTCTGCGTGTCTGCCGGTTCTTCGATCGAATAAACCGTGGCCTCATAGCCCGTCAGTTCAGCCGCCTCATCTCCCAGCGGGAGATCCCAGGCCAAGACTGCCGAGTTATCACCGGGCACGGCGGTAAGCCCGGTCGGGGTTTGCGGGCACCAAGGCCCGGCGGACTCACTCGCCGATGCTGATGGGGATGCTGAAGGGGACGCTGAAGGGGTCGCTGAGGGGGATGCTGATACGGATGCTGAAGGTGACGACGACGGGGATGCTGAGGGTGACGCCGACGGGGAACTCGAAGGCGAAGGGGTTTCCATCGGCGCTGACGACGGGCTTGGTGCTGCACTATCTGACGCACTGGCGGACGCGCTGGCAGATGCACTGGCAGGCGCACTCGGTGAGGACTCCGCCGTAGGTGACAGGTCCGCTGTTCGTGCCGCTGGCAAAACGCTCGCCGGGGCTTCGCTCGACCCGCTAGGAGTTGGTGATGCACTCGGACTCGTAGATGCAGATGCAGACGCAGACTCCGATGCACTCGAGCTCGCACTCGCACTCGCAGATGCAGACGCAGATGCAGACTCCGAGGAACTCGGGGTTGCACTAGCGGTCGCACTCGGACTCGCAGACACCGACGCACTCGGGCTCGCACTCGGACTCGCAGATGCACTCGCCTCAGGTCGCACCAAGCACGGCCCATCAACTTCACTGCGAACTTCACCCGGTACTTCACTCGCTGGGAGAGTTTCGCTCACTGCAGGTACAGCCGGCGCTAATTCATCCGCCCGCGCCACACCGGTAGAGCTCAACATCGAAATCAACAGCGCGAAAATCACGCTCATCGAAACGGTCATCAAGGTGCGCCGCCGAGCCCAAAAACGTCCGCGCCAAAGCGCCGGTACGTATGAGGCAATCATGAGGGCACGGGTCCTTAAGTGAGGCGTTTGCGGTCCTCATAAGTGTCACCCGGGAACCGACCCCCAAGAAGCCATCTGGCGTCCTCTCTTCCATGGTCATTTGCCCGATAACTATTGACGCTTAAGCCATCAACTGACTTACTGTTACACATCCATACCGACTTACGAATGGCAATGAAATGTTTCGCGGAGTAACCGAATACGCTGAAGTGCATGGCTTTTCAGCACGCCGGGTACTGCAACTCATCGAGGATGGGCGAATCAAAGCCCATCGCACCGGTGGTATTTGGCTCATCGATGATCAAAGCGAAGAATTGAAACTTTTCTCGTGCCGGCCCTTAGGCCAGCGCATGACCGCTGGACTCATCGCCGCACTATCGGGTAGCGCGCCACCGGCAACACTAAGTGCCGGTGAACTAGCTCGCCTTGCTGATTACCTTGATCGACTTCATAAATCTAAGCAGCCGGATGAACTGCTGCGCTCATGGCTACGCACGCGTGCAAAGCGCATGACTTTTGAACTAACACCCAAGCACCTGGACAAACTTCGTTGCGATGAACGCATCTCCCTATCTGGAGTCAGTGACATCCGCGTCACAAAAAATGCCACGAAAATTGTTGAGGGCTATGTTGCCCATAAATCAATACGTGCACTCAAATCTAAATATGAGCTGGTTGAGTCTGATCTCGGCAAGGTTATACTTCACGTTACGCGTTTTATGGTTCCAAACCCGGTGCCCCTCGGCTTAACCCTTGCCGATCTAGCCGAGCACAGATCGCCAAGCCAGCTAAGTAGTTTGAGTAAACTCCTGCAGCAGGCTGGCACAACAAGTGGCGGCTGGCAAGGTGGCACGCGAATCGCTTAGGTTCTGCCGCAGGGTGGTACTTTCGGATACCTAGTGATGCGGGGGTTAGCCAGTGAGCCGTTGGGCGGTAAATCAGCCGGTTCGGGCACTTATCGCTTGGATCCTGCTAATAGTGCTGATCGGCTTTGGTGCGGCGCGGTTCGGCGGCACCTTCAATGACAGTTTTGCACTGCCGGGTGCTTCCTCAACCACCGCACAAAACATGCTCATCGCCCTCGCGGGCAAGCCGTCTGATACCTCAAGCCTCAAGGTGGTTTGGTCCACGCCGGATGCATCGGTGACATCGTCGGCTACGAAGTCGTCGATTGCGCCGACCCTCAAAGCCCTGGCCGCCCTGCCGTATACCGAATGTGTTGCCGGGCCATACGGTGAAAATTTCGGCTCCAAATGCCCAAAGGCCACCCCGGTTGATTTTCGTAAAGCGGTGCGCCAGGCGGCGCGAGCCGAGATTTCGAAAGTTACCGGGATACCCGAAGACAAGATCAACGCCGCGGTTGATGCCCTTGACTCGTTGGCACCCATTGAGAAAACTGATCCCGCAAAATTGGCCGCAATAGGCCGCGCGCTCCCGGAGATCGCCCGCCTTGCTTCAGCACCGCGCCCGGTACTTGACGCTCTAGCGGCAATCACCCCGGCTGACCTTTCGTTCCTCGTCGGGCTCAACGCGACAGATATCAAGATTGCCCTGGCTGCTGTTGGTGGCTTAGATGCGTTCATCAACTTGCCGCCCGCAGATCTGGCCGCGCTGGTAAAACTCTGGCCCGCTTTGAAGCCATTTACCGAAGTCTCAAAATCAACCTTGGACGCGCTAGCGAAATTGACACCCGCAGACTTAGCTTTCCTCGTTGGAATCACCAAATCTGAGATTGACGCGGTCACCAAAGGCTTTGGTGATCTGGCGAAGTTCGCGAAATTGCCACCGGCAGTACTTAGTGATCTAGCCAAAGCTGATCCGAAAAAACTTGCCGCACTCGCAGCAGGAATACCAAAAGACATAACTGCCGCAATTAGTGCCATGGATAAAGTCAAGGCCGAGATCAAAGTCATCGAAAACGCTGCGGCAGCCACCCAAAAGGTGATCACCACGATTTCACCAGATGGCAAAGTGGCTTACGCGAATGTCACTTTCGACCGCACCACACTCTCGGCAGCACAATCTGATCAGGTTTACGCGATAGTTAAGGCTGGGGGCACAGCGACATTGGTTGTCGGCGGCGCCGGCGCGGTGCTCGATGCCGCTGGGGTTGGGCCTGACTCCTCACAAGGTATCGGCCTACTTATCGCAATCATCATCTTGCTGCTTGCCTTCGGGTCATTCGTTGCAGCCGGGCTCCCTATCATCGTCGCCGTTACCGGTTTAGTAGCCGGGCAATTAATGATCATGGTGGTTGCGCATCTAACTGAAGTCGCGTCCTTCGCTCCGACGCTGGCGGCAATGATCGGCCTCGGAGTCGGCATTGACTATGCACTATTTATCTTGAATAGATTCAATCAAGGGGTTCGCTCGCAGTTGAGCCCCAAAGATGCAGCCCTAACTGCGGTTGGCACGGCGGGTAAAGCTGTGATGTTCGCCGGGTCTACCGTCATCGTCGCCCTGCTTGGCATGTTTGTGCTTCGTATCAATTTCTTTAATGGCCTCGCCCTAGCTGCCGCAGTGGCGGTCCTATTAGTGATGTTGTCGGCGCTGTGGATGCTGCCGGCACTGCTTTCACTACTTGGGGCAAGGGCACTTAGCCTGCGAGCACCATGGTCGAGGCACCCACAAGCTTTCGATCCGCAAGTCTCGCGTTGGAATTCTTATGGCAAGCTCTTACAACGCAAGCCGATAATTCCCGCACTTATTGCACTAGTTATCGTCGGCGGGCTGGCCCTACCTGCAGCCTCCATGCAGTTGGGCTTCCCGGATGACTCCAGCTCCGCACCCGGTAGCCCCCAGCGCACCGGCTTTGATCTCCTCGCCGAGGGTTTCGGCCCCGGGGTTAACGGGCCATTTTTCATTGCTGTCCAAACCTCCAGCAAGGACGACTTCGATGCCCTGGGCAAAACGATAGCTGCGCTCGAGGCAACACCGGGGGTAGCACAAACTATCCCCTCTTCGGGAATGATGCCGATTATCAAACTAGATAAATCGGTGTTCGGATCCGGTGGCACAGTCACCTCGGTAATCGTGCAGCCAACCACCGCGCCCTCCGATCCCGCAACCGGTGCCCTGCTTGATCTAATTCGCACCGACACCGCACCCAAACTCTTGGCCGACACGGGCACGCAAATTTATGTGGGCGGCACCCAAGCAGTCGCGGAGGATTTCACCACGCGATTAACGGCCGCACTACCGGTGTTCCTGCTTCTCGTTGTCGGCTTGGGCTTCATTGCACTGATGCTGCTCTTCCACTCGCTGCTCATCCCGTTAACGGCCGCTCTAACCTCACTACTTAGCTTCGCTGGAGCATTAGGCGTCACGGTAGCCGTGTTCCAATTGGGATTTGGTGATTCGATCCTCGGGGTCACCGGCACCGGCCCCATCCTGCCCTTCTTACCCATCATGGTGTTCGCCGCACTATTTGGTCTTTCGATGGATTATCACGTCTTCTTGGTTTCGCGCATGCGTGAGGAGTGGGAAACCTCTAGGGATAATTCGCTTTCGGTACGCCTCGGGTTGGCCGGCTCCGGGAGAGTTGTTGTCGCCGCCGCCGCGATCATGACGAGTGTTTTCTTGTCATTCGTGCCAACGCCAATTGACACCATTAAATTGTTCGGGGTGGCTTTAGCGTCTGCCGTGTTAATTGACGCCTTTATCATCCGACTAATTTTGGTGCCTTCTTTGATGACTCTGTTCGGCAAAGCCAACTGGTGGGTGCCACGTTGGCTCGGCCGAGTGCTGCCCAATATCCGACTTGAGTAACCCGATCAAATCCCTACCAGCGCGGCAATGCCTTTCCCGGATTCAATATGCCCAGCGGATCCCACGCGGCTTTCACTCGCGAATGCAAATCAATCGCGACCTCATCTAGTTCGAGCGCAAGGTGGGCTCGCTTCAAGGTGCCGATGCCATGTTCACCGGTTACTGTGCCGCCAACTTTAAGCGCGACATCAAGAATTTCATTGAACGCAACCATCGCGCGAATTGCCGCACCTTCATCACCGCGCGGAACAACAATTGTCGGGTGCAAGTTTCCATCACCCGCATGGCCAAAGGTCCCGATAAAGACGTCATTACGCTGACCAATCTCGGCGATCATGATCATCGCTTGTGCAAGTTGCGAACGCGGCACCGCGATGTCATCAAGCAGCCAATCCCCCATCACTTCTAGGGCTGGGATCGCCATCCGCCGGGCGCCTACGAGCATTTCGGCTTGCTCTGGGTCTTCTGACCGGTAAGCCTCCGTGGCGCCATTGCGTTCGCAAATCTCGAGCAGCAGATCAGCTTCGGCAATACCCGCGCTACCAGCAGCATCGGTTTGGGCAATTATTAGTGCACCGGCGCTCGTGTCAAGACCCATAGGGCGCCAGTTTTCTACGGCCGTGATTGTCGCTTGATCCATCAGTTCAAGCATGCTCGGGGTTAACCGCGCCATGATCTGCTCAACTGCCAGCCCAGCCGCACCAACATCAGCGAATACAGCCACCGCGGTCGTTGGAGGCGGCGGTAATGCGCGCAACTTAAGCCGTGCCATCGTGACAATGCCAAGGGTGCCTTCACTGCCGACCATCAACCCGGTTAGGTCGTAGCCTGCGACACCTTTGATAGTGCGACGCCCGATTCGAGTAACCCGCCCATCGGCAAGGACCACTTCGAGGCCGAGTACCGAATCACGGGTCACGCCGTATTTAACACAGCACAAGCCACCGGCATTGGTATTGACGTTGCCACCGATTGAACAGAAATCTTTACTCGCTGGGTCGGGGGCATACCAAAGACCATGCTTTGCAACATGATCACGCAATTCGGTATTGAAAATACCCGGTTGTGTCTCGACATACCCGTTTCCGGCATCCACGGTGAGTACGTCACGCATTTTTTCGACGCAGACGATCAACGACCCGTCAATCGCATTCGAACCGCCCGATAACCCCGAACCCGCACCTCTTGGTACCACAGGAATTCGATACTGGTGGGCCGCTTTCATGATCGCACTTACCTGCTCGGTCGTGCGCGGAAAAACAACAGCTATCGGCTCGCCGGCTTCAGAGCCGGTCGATCTGTCCCGCGTATAGGTGGGCAAGCGGTCCGGATCAGTTACAACATCGCCATCGGCTAGTGCTGCACCGCACGCCGCGAGTAACGCATCTTCATCTGTCATTGTGACTCACCCACACTTTGCGCAGGGGCTCGTCAATTTCCCAGCGAGTCTGCTCGCCATCCAGTAGACGTCCAACAGTGCCAGGGCCTAGCTCGAGGATCGAACCATCCTGAAGGCAGATGCGGCCGCGCCCACTAAGCACCACGAACACCTCATCGCTTTCGGTGTCGATTGACACTCCGACTGAATGCTCCCAGATGCCGGTGCTCATTGTCGCGGTATCGCCTATTCTCACGGAGCCAGTTGTGACACCGCCACTGATGTCGCGCACATCGTCAAGGGGTTCATGATTCACCACGATGCTCGCTTGATCATCAACACTCGCCACAGCTAAACCCTATTCGGCTGATGTTGACTCGGCTGACACGGCTTCCAAAATGCCGACTAGTTCGCCCGGGGGGACTTGCCCGATGATGCGCACGGCAACTCGGCCGGTTCTGTCAATGACCAAAGTGCTGGGAAGTGAGCCCGGTGGAACATCGGGTAACGTCGCAAGCAGCGCACCTTCTGGATCCATGATGCTGTCGTACGGGATTTGTAGCTGCTCGACGAACTTGCGTGCCTTGGTTGGATCGTCCTTGACATTTAAGCCGACGAAAACCACATCTGAACTAGCCGTGCTCAAACTTGCCGCAATCAACTCCGGAGTCTCTTCAATGCAGGGTGCACACCATGAGGCCCAAGAGTTCAATACCACTACCGATCCGGCCAGGGTCGCCAGATCCAGTTGCGCTCCCGACAAACTTGCACCGGCAATCGGTGGCATGCTGGGCCGCTCTCCGGTCGCATAGGAGGTAACGCCAATCCCAGGTGTTATTGCCCCGGCTGACGTTGCCCCGCCTGAAGTTGCCTGTGGGGTGCGCCCGCACCCAGCGGCCAGCAGGCAAATGCCAGCCGCGACAAAGAGCACGGTGGTAACTCGAAGTCGCCGTCGACCCGCTTGCGCCAGCTGTAGTGAACCCATAGGGGTACGACTCTAGAGAATGGGCAAAGATGGGGCCCCGGCCCTCGTAGCTCAGTCGGATAGAGCGACCGCCTCCTAAGCGGTAGGCCATGGGTTCAATTCCCGTCGAGGGCACCACCGCAGAACCCCGTTAGGTGCCGGTTTTCTTCGGGCCGAGCGCCTGGTGGCGCATATCTAATGCGAGCTGAACCGGTCGCACAATCGAATCGGGTAGGCCCTCTTCGTCGCGAATACGCAGCAACTCCTCCTGCTCAGCGCGCACCATCAGCCGCAGTAAGTCACCAGCCGTGACAGCATCCGGTTGGTCCACCGCTTCCTCACTCAAGGGCGCTAGCGCGTCAACACGACGTTGGGTTTCAATCCGTAAACCTTCGATAACTTCGCGCGGGATCGGCTGGCCGGTGAGATCCGCAGCTTCCTCGGCTTCGTCTAACTCCTTTAGTGCGGCATAGGCGAGTGCCGCATCCAGCCTGCGCGCAGTTTGGCTCCCATCAATTTCTTGCACCTTGAGACGGCGCGCCAATGGGCCAATGGTTTGAGCTAGGAGCAAAGTCACCACAATTACCCCGAAGGTTGTTGCAACAACGACGTCTCGAAATGGAAATGGTTCACCTGATTCAACTACCAGGGGGATCGAAAACGCCGCCAGGGCAGATATCGGGCCTCGGGCACCCGACCACCCGACAATGAAAGAACTTCGCATCAACCGCGAGTTCGACTGGCCTTTAAAAATTGGCATTCGACTTCTGAAAAATCGGACCAGCACCATTACAAATACCACTCGCGTCAGGATTAAAGTCACAACCACCGCCGGCACCAAGACCGCAACGAGTAAGCGGTCGCGATTCGAAACCGCAAGGAGGGTGTTGACCAAATAAATCCCAACCATGAAGAAGGCGAGTGATTGAAGTACGAAAGTGACGTGGCGCCACAGCATCGCACTTTGCAACCGCCCTAGATTCCGAGCCTTGGTTGTTTGCGAATGGGCGGTATAGAGCCCAGCGACTACGACCGCCAAGATACCTGAACCTTCAAGATGCTCCGCACCCAAATAGAGCGCAAATGGAGCAACCAGCACCAAGCTGTTCGCCGCGATAGTGTCGTTGCTCTTGGAGATAACAAATGAAAGCAGCCAGCCACCTGCTAGCCCAACCCCGATACCAACTGCGACAGCAAGAAGAAAAACCACACTGATCTCAACGGCTGTGATGCTGCCAGCGATCGTGGCCACCACTGCTACGCGCAATGCCGTCAAGGCTGTGCCGTCATTAACTAAGCTCTCGCCCTCAAGAATTGACACCAGGCCCCTTGGTAGCGACGCCTTTCGGGCAACGGTGCTAACTGCAACCGCATCGGTGGGTGCCAATACGGCGCCAAGGGCAAGTGCAACGGCAACTGGCATCGCAGAAATCCACAGAGCCACCCCTCCGACGGCCAGCGTGGTTGCGATTACCAAGCCGACGGCCAGGACGAGCACCGGACGCCGCACCCGCCGAATATCAAGAAACGATGAGCCCAGAGCCTCACCGAAAACCAGGGGGGCGAGAATCGCGATCAGGAAAAACTCGGGGTCGGGAGCAGCCTCAGGGCCGATCGGCAGCACGCCAACAATGGCACCGACCGCTAGCACCGGCAACGCCATGCCCCAGCCACGATGCCGCGCCAAAATTGCTACGACCACGGCGATTAACGCCGAGGCCGCAAACCAACCCAATGAACTTTCCATAATTAACCACTCACCGCCGTTGCCCAAAGTAGCAGAACTGAATAGACCGTAACTCCAAAAGCGAACCAGCCAAACTTGGCGACTTTTGCATCAGGTAACTCAACTCTAAAGACGCTCGTCAGAACAGAACCCGAAAGGAAAGCGACGGGTATTGCCACGGCTAATTCAGTCGTAGGTGGGAAGACCGCCGAGAGCAGGTAACCAAAGAACAAGGCACCGACCAAAATCCAGCGAGTTGAATGCGAGAAGCGCGTTGGATGGGCCTCGGCAAGATTGCGGTCGCTCAACAGGAAGTGCAACCCAAAGGCGACCGCAAAGAGCAAGGCAAAATCCAGCCCCGTTTCAACGCGAGCCGGCATCGTGTAAGTGATGACCACGTTGAGCACCGCATATGCGCCGACGTGACTTACGTATGCAAGTTGCGTGGGCCCGGTGTCAACCCTGGCCCAAGACTCAAGGCCATAAAACACCAGCATGCCGAGCAGGGCTATCAAGAATATTCCCGAGGCAATTAGGGGATCGGGTATAAAATCGATTGAAACTTCATTCACAAAGGCGACTTGACCGTCAGCTAAGTCAGGCAAAATATGTAAGAACACGTATGCGATTGCCGTGCCGCCGGCAAATGACGTCACGGCATCTTGATACTGCTTAGGGATTCGCAGCAGGAGCGGCGCAGCGATATGCAGTACCGACATAAAGATCGTTAGGGCCAAGGCCACCAACAAAACTTCCCTAGACACCCGCCCTCATTCCTACTCATCGTAAACGAAAAGTAATCTCGATAGTTTCCCCGGATTTACGATATCTGGTGCGGGGAGTCGGCTGGCTTCATCGGCGCCGATTCGACAGCATAGGGGCATGGCCTCGATCGATACCTTGACCCCGGCACCCAAAAAACCAAATACCGGCCGCCGAGCGGTCTGGATCGCGGTACTGGTTGCAATCGCCTGGCTAGCCATCAGCGGCGTGGTTGGGCCTCTTGCCGGCAAACTCAATGAGGTACAAAAAAACGACAACGCCTCGTTCTTGCCAGCATCCGCAGAGTCAACTTTGGTAGCCGATGAGCAGGCTGCCTTCAGCGACAACACCTCCTTTCCCCTACTTGTCGTAATCACGCGGCCCGATGGTGCCGCTATGACAGCCGCAGACGCAGCCACCGCTGCTGCCGTGGCTGCAGCGATACCGGGATTGCCTGTTGAAGGCGGCGGCACGGTTGCCGATTATCTTGACGCAGCTCCGATCACGCCATTCCCCTCGCAAGACGGAAATGCTTTCCTGCTTAACGTGCCTGTCAATGGGGAAAAGGGTGGCGAGAAACTTGAATCTGGAGAACTTGCCTTCGGTGGCATTACGGCTGCTGTTCGCGAGCTGGCACTTACTTACCCTGACCTGCAAATAAACGCCACCGGCCCGGTCGGGATTCTTGCTGACCTAATCAAAGTTTTCGGAGCCATCGACACCACCTTGCTTGGCGCCACCGCTTTAGTCGTCGCGATCATTTTGATCATTGTGTACCGTAGCCCGTTCCTTTGGCTTATCCCATTACTCGCAGCAGGTATCGCGCTATCCACCGCAAGTGCCATCGTTTATTACCTCGCGAAGAACGATGTGCTCGTACTAAACGGCCAGAGCCAAGGGATTTTGACCGTGCTCGTTTTCGGCGCCGGCACCGACTACGCCCTCTTGCTAGTGGCGCGATATCGAGAAGAACTCCATCACCATGATCAACATGCGGTAGCGATGCGGGCGGCGCTTCGAGGTGTTATCGAACCAATCGTGGCAAGCGGAGCAACAGTGATCATCGGGTTGATGTGTTTGCTGCTCAGCGAGTTGAATTCGAACCGATCACTGGGCCCGGTTGGCGCGGCAGGTATCGCCGCAGCACTGATAGTCATGCTGACCTTCCTGCCGGCACTTCTCCTCATTCCAAGTGTGGTGTTGCCAATCTTGGCCTTCCTGGTGCCGACCATTATCGGGCTCATTTTGAGTCTAGTGACCGACATTGCCATCGGGCCCTTCGTCACAATCGGTGCAGCCCTTGCCGGCATCACCGTAATCGGCTGGATTGTTTTCGGTATTTTGCGAGTTACCCGACCAAGCTGGGGTCCGTTCAGTCGGCAAAAGTTTCCACCCGGGCGTTGGGTTTTTTGGCCAAAGGTGCCAACCGATGATGATGTTGATGAACGACTTTCGGGTGTTTGGTCGAAGGTGGCAAAGGGGGTCGGGCGTCGCCCACGCCTAACCTGGATAGCAACCGCGCTGGTAATGCTGGTTTTCGCCGGCTTCTCATTAACTCTGAAGGCCGATGGCATCACCACCAC
>JBIIOU010000181.1:0-4153 GCA_044336815.1 Candidatus Nanopelagicales bacterium
GGCCAGGTGAAGACACCTTCGGGCACGCGCATTGCAATACCCTGCAAAACACTAAATAGCGCAAAGAAAATGGGCGCTTGTAACAAGATTGGCAAGCACGAAGCCAACGGGTTGGTACCGGTCTCCTTATAAAGCTTCATCATCTCTTGCGACTGCTTTTCGCGATCACCCGCGTACTTCTTTTGAATCTCTTTCATCTGCGGCTGAATGATCTGCAAGTTGCGCTGCGATTTGATCTGCTTAACAAATAGTGGAATCAGTGCAATACGAATAACGATGACTAGGCCGACGATCGAGAGAGCCCAGGTCCACCCACTTGCTGGATCCATAAAAGTACTAAGTAGTTGATGGAACTGCACCAAGATCCAACTAACACCGGTGCGTAGCCAATCAAGAATGAACATGTGTTGTGTTCACGTCCTTACGTTTGCGTTCGCGGAACCGGAAGACCGGCTGCAACATCGGATGGTTGCGGGATTGAACGCGGGCGGCCATCAGGAAGTATCTCCGGTCGCCATTTACCTGCTGACGGTACCGGATCCAACCCGCCACCGTTAAACGGATTGCATCTCAGTAGTCGCCACGTGGCCAAGCCTGTTCCTTTTAAGGACCCGTGGCTTCGAATCACCCCGAATCCATAGGAGGAGCAACTCGGATGAAAACGGCAGCTTGCTGGTAGCAGCGGTGAAATAAGTAGTTGGTATACCCGAATAACTGCAAGCTCTAACCACTTTATGGGCCACCCGAGAGAATGATCCCAAATCCAAAGAAGCCCGCGGCCCAAGTCATTAACCCGCCTCATGGGACAACTCGCTTCGCTTCAGATTTAGCCAGAACCGCGTGAATTACCCCTTTGAGTTCAGCCTGGAGCACCGGCTTTGACACCTGACCTGCTGTGGGCAGCGCCCGGACCACCAGCCTTGAACCGGCGGGTAGGTCAGCTAGCAACCCCTGGCAGCCAGCCCTAAGTTGCCTAGTAACCCGATGGCGTACTACTGAACCTCCAACTGATGAGCTCACCGTGAACCCAACCTTCGCTGGGCCGGTGCCACCAGATGGCAAATGGAAGTGAGCTACAAGGTGATTTTTGGCGGCTCGGAACCCACTTCGGGTTGTTGACGTGAAGTCAGCCGAGTTTCGCAGCCGGTTGGAGGCAGTCAGCATGACTTCCCCACTTGCGTTCAGGCAGAGAGGCGGGTACGGCCCTTGGCGCGGCGTGCGGCCAAGATGCCACGGCCGGCGCGGGTGCGCATCCGAAGGCGAAACCCGTGCGTTTTAGCACGACGCCGGGTGTTCGGCTGGAAAGTGCGCTTCATGAAAGACTCCTGATGTATGGGAAGACTGCCTCCTGAGCGTACGGACTCACTAGGTTGCTCGTCAACCCGGGGTCCTAATCATGAGCTTTGAACATTCGTAGTTACCCCCACGGGTTGTGCTCGAAGCGGCAATTGATTATGTTAGGGACTTCGGCCCAAGAAAAGCGTCCACATCTGTGGATAAACATGTGGACAGTTTGCTGATAACGGATGGGATACAACATGGTTGAGCAGGCTGACACCGCCACCACAGACCTGACACAGATTTGGGCCCAGACCTTAGCCTCACTCGCCGACGGGGTTTTAACCCCTCAACAGCGCGCTTTTGTAGCACTAACTCGGCCCCTTGGCTTGGTGGAGGACACCGCTTTAATTGCTGCACCCAATGAATTCACCAAGGATGTTCTCGAGACCCGTTTAAAACCAATG
The DNA here is from genome assembly GCA_044336815.1 of Candidatus Nanopelagicales bacterium. Lineage (GTDB taxonomy): Bacteria > Actinomycetota > Actinomycetes > S36-B12 > S36-B12. Next base: position 1,746 of record JBIIOU010000181.1, read on the forward strand.
GTGATTCAGGCCCTTTCAGAAACTTTAGGCCGTGAAGTTCGCCTTGCTGTCACCGTTGACCCGACTATCGCACCGGATTTTGATGACCTTGATACCGATGAGGTCGCCGACGCCACCTACGCCGATGCCCTTGATGTGTTGCCTGAGGTATCACAACGTCAAGAGGATCGTCCGGGTGCCGGTTCACCTGGTACTCGTGCCGAGGATGCGCGTTTAAATTCTAAGTACACCTTTGACACTTTCGTTATCGGATCAAGTAACCGCTTCGCCCACGCCGCCGCCGTTGCCGTTGCAGAGCAGCCAGCCCGTGCCTATAACCCGCTTTTTATCTACGGCGGCTCGGGGCTTGGTAAGACCCATTTACTCCACGCAATCGGCCACTACACCCGAACTTTATATAAAGGCACCCGGGTGCGTTATGTGAGCTCAGAAGAATTCACCAACGAATTTATCAACAGTATTCGCGATGATAAGGCAGCTAACTTTCAGCGCCGCTATCGAGACGTTGACGTATTGCTTGTTGATGATATTCAGTTCCTCAGTGGCAAAGTCCAGACGCAGGAAGAGTTTTTCCATACTTTTAACACATTACATAATGCAAATAAACAAATAGTTGTGACCTCGGATTTACCACCGAAACAACTACCTGATTTTGAAGATCGTATGCGCTCACGTTTTGAGTGGGGCCTAATCACTGACGTTCAACCCCCCGACCTTGAAACCCGTATAGCAATCCTCCGTAAGAAGAGCGTGCAAGAAAGGTTGGTCGCTCCTCCTGAAGTCCTCGAATATATTGCTTCCAAGATTTCCACGAATATTCGTGAACTTGAGGGTGCCTTGATTCGCGTGACTGCATTTGCTTCATTGAACCGTCAACCGGTTGACTTGGCGATAACTGAAGTAGTACTTAAGGACCTTTTTCCCTCGGAGACCGGCCCAGAAATCACGGCAGCTCAAATTATGGCTGCCTCAGCGACCTATTTTGGTGTGACAATTGAAGACTTATGTGGCGCTAGTAGATCCAGGGTGTTGGTTACCGCCCGCCAGATAGCGATGTATTTATGCCGGGAGTTAACCGATTTATCGCTGCCAAAGATCGGTCAGGCTTTTGGGGGACGCGATCACACCACAGTCATGCATGCTGACCGTAAAATCCGCCACCTAATGGCTGAGCGACGGAGTTTATTTAATCAAGTCACTGACTTGACCAGCCGAATAAAATCGCAACCGCGGTCGATGTAATAGCACCTCCAATAACATTTATTTATCCCACAAGAACTCTTCTGTAACATCCGTATCCCTAATCCCCATGTTACCCACACCTGTGGATGGGGGTTGTGGACAGTGTTGTGTATAACTTCAGAGAAAGTCTCAATTTTGTCCCCCATCCCCATTAGTGGGTAACTTGTGGATAAAGATGGTTTGTGGGGGCATCTTCCTTTTTTTCTGGGGACAACCTTTGGCTATAAACCGTCCAATAGTGCACAAAGCCAAGCTTTTCCACCGTCGTCCACAAGCCTCCTACCTTAAGCCCCCAGTTAATCCCCACCCAAGAACCACTAGGTGACTGGTGAATTCACCCTTATCCCCAGTTTCCACAGGACCTACTACGACTACTACCTATACATCTATTTGGAATTACAAACCATCGTTAATGATTGGGCTGTGGAGTGAATCCATGGTCCCAAATAAGCACAGGTCTGGACCTTCCACTAGTGATCTCTGCCATCGCCTGACACACTGGGGCCTTCACATACGGGTTACCTGATTTTGGTTCTTGGAACACCGGTGTCTTTACTGGAGGCGATCGTGAAGTTTCGTGTCGAGCGTGACGTACTCGCTGACGCAGTCGCGTGGGCTGCCCGCACCCTTCCGACACGTCCAGCGTTGCCAGTTTTAGCCGGGTTAGTACTAACGGCCGAGGGCGATGTCCTAACGCTTTGTAGTTTTGACTACGAAGTCTCGACGCGCGTCGAGTTGCCCGTAAGTGTCACCGAGCCAGGAACAACTTTGGTTTCTGGGCGCCTCCTAGCCGATATAGCTCGGTCACTGCCAGCTCAGCCTGTTGTCATGGAGAGCGAAGGCACCCGCATTGTGATTACCTGCGGACGATCGTCTTTCACGCTACCAACCTTGCCGGTCGAGGATTACCCGCAGTTACCTGCAATGCCCGCAACATCTGGAACTGTCGAGGGCGCACTTTTTGCTGCCGCTGTTGCACAGGTGGCAATAGCTGCTGGCCGCGATGACACCCTGCCAACACTTACCGGTATCCGGGTTGAAATTGAGGGCGGGAATATTGTTTTAGCCGCGACCGACAGGTACCGACTTGCAGTGCGTGAATTTAGCTGGCAGCCAGATTCACCTAAAATTTCCACCAACGCACTTATCCCAGCGCGCACATTGGC
>JBIIOU010000182.1:0-4132 GCA_044336815.1 Candidatus Nanopelagicales bacterium
CGAACCCGAGTCGATGATTGCCGATCATGGTGACAAGTGGTCCGCTCTCATGCTGCAGGGCGATGCGCACATTTGGCCCCAACACCGGCTCTGAAGTAGTAAAGCCGATGCGGAACTGGAAAGTCGAACCCGTCTCGGCGTGGTTCATCGGATTGCCGTCGACATCAACAATTGCGGCGGTGCGCACTCGCAGAGTTTGATCACCGGGGCGGGCGTCTTCACCTTCGGCCCGCACCGCGGTGACTTCGGGATACCGCGCTGCCTCCTGCGAGTTCACTTTGCGTAGGTAAGACGCAATAGTGGTGGTCGGTGCACCAAACTCCTGCATTTCGCCGTGTTCGAGCCAGGCGATTTCGTCACAGAGGCCTTCGAGTTGGCCCAAGCCGTGACTGACGACGATGATCGTGCGCCCCGACCTGCGCAGTGCATATAGATGGTCGAAGCACTTGCGCTGGAACTCCTCATCACCCACGGCCAAGACCTCGTCGATGAGTAGAACATCAGGTTTCATATGGACGGCGACCGAAAACCCGAGCCGTACATACATACCACTTGAGTAATGCTTCACCGGATCGTTGATGAAGTCACCAAGGCCACTGAAGTCGATAATCTCGTCGGTGACAGCTTGGATTTCCTTTTTCGGCATGCCAAGGATCGACCCGTTCAAACTGATGTTCTCGCGCCCGGTCATATCCGGGTGAAATCCAGCGCCAAGTTCAATAAGTGACGCGACCCGACCTTGAGAAGTGATTGAACCTTCGGTTGGTCGGTAGATCCCGCCAATCATTTTCAGCAGTGTCGACTTACCCGAACCGTTATGGCCAATCAACCCGTAGACACTGCCCTTAGGGATCTGCAGCGAGACACCGCGCACCGCCCAGAAATCTTCGGGCTGGCGCGAGCGCCCACGCACGATGCGTTCTTTGATCGAATTACGGCGATCTACGTTGCGCTTAAAGCGCTTGCCGACACCTTGCATATCAACCGCGACCGGCACATTAGTTGATTCGCTCATAGCAACTCACCGATATCTTCACTCCAGCGACTGAAGATCGCCAAACCCGCCCAGAAAGTCAAGAAGCCACCAACCAGTAGTGCCAAGATCACCAGAGCCGATGGAGCAATGAGTGAATACATCACCTCGTGCATGCTCTGTACGTACCACGACATTGGGTTAAGTTTCACAACAAGTGATAGCAATTCATTTTGCCCATCGACCATGCTGATCGGGTAAAGCACGGGAGTCAGGAAGTAAAGGGCACTGAGCACTACCGCGACGATATACATTACGTCGCCGAATCTGGCATTGATAATTGAAAGCACTAAGCCGATACCCTGCGCAAAAAGTGCAGTGCCGATCAAAATCGGGATTGCGAGAATCCAAGTCCAGCCGACATTGCGCAGCCAAAGAAACATCAGGACTAACACTGTCAGTTCAAGTAGAACTTGGATGAGCTGCACAATCGAGGCACCCAGAATTGGCGCCCACGCCGGGAACTGAACCTTCTTAAGTAGTTCGCCATTTGATTTGAGCTGCGTCATTGAAAGATTAAGTAGACCCGAGAAGAGGTTCCAGGTCACCAAGCCGGTAAATAGGAAAGCGGCGTACGACGCGCCTTCGCCATTGCCTAGGTCTGGGGCCTTAATGCGAAAGACCAAACTGAAGACGGCGGCGAAAACCACCAAGATGGCAAGGGGCTGGATCAACGACCAGGCCCAGCCCAAGATGCTGGAGCGGTAACGGGTGGCGAAATCCCGGTTGGCAAAGGCCCCGATGAGAGCCCGTTGCCGGTAAAGGTCGGTCAACATGTTGCCCCACCTCTCCCGGTCATAACCCGGCCTGTCATGACGGTGACGAGTCTACCCAAGGCGCTTACGGGCCCAGTAATGCTGCGGGAACAACGGCAATGCCGTCTTTGCGCCGATAGGCCACTGATCCGCTGGTCACGATCACGGCATCAATGAGGTCGCCGCCAATTTGCGTCCTGAGCCAATTTAAATGGCGGACATCGTCGTCGCCAACAGATTGCGCGAGTTTGACTTCAACGGCAACAACCTTGCGGTCGTCACGGCTCAAGATGATGTCAACCTCGTGTTCACCGCTTTTAGTGCGTAAGTGGTGCGCCTTCGCATTGGCGCCTTGAGCACCGACACGTAAGTTCAAGGTGACAAGTGATTCAAATAGTGCACCTAGCAGGCTGAAGTTACGCGAGCCCGGCCTCGCTGTTCGATCACCACTAAGTAATCCCGCTTCATCAACACCTAGTAGTCGAGCTGCAAGTGCCGGGTCGGCCAGATGATGTTTCGGCGCTTCGTTGAGCCGATTCAACCCGGTGCCATAGGGCAACCAACCTGGCAGCGGGTCAATAATCCAGAGTGCTTCAAGGGTGTCACGGTAGTGAATAGTTGTGCTGCGAGCCGGCTTCGAGCCTTCGCCCGGAGTAGCGGCGTCACGGATCTTCTCAAAAGTTGCGGTGCTGGAAGTGGCTGCGGCGTACGCCGTTAGCCACCTGCGCAGTGCTCCTGGATTCCGTAAAGTTCTGCCCAGATCCGAAAACTCACGTTCGACGATCCGATCGAGGTAGCCATCAAGAGTTGCGCGGGTGATCTCGGCGCTCGCATTTCGAATTGCCGGAAAACCGCCGCGAACAATTTCACGGGTGTAGTCGATTAAGTCGCGCGTTGTTTCACCGGCGATTTGAGGCCTTGCACCCGAGAGTAATTCTGCGACACTGACCGTTGGCTGCTCGAATCCACGTTCACTTAGTGTCATGGGTCGCATCCGAATTGACACAATTCGGCCAGCACCAGAATGCATTGGCCAGTTCGCCGGCGGCGCCGAACCCGTCAAGAGGTAGCTGCCTTGTTTGGCATCTACCGCCCGGCGCACTAGATCCCATGACGGTGGATAGCGCTGCCATTCATCGATTAGCACGGGTTGCGCCCCTTCGATCAATGACTCGGGGCGCGCCTCGAGTAGCTCGACCACCTGCGGCACTTGGCAGTCAAGTACGCGCGCAACTCGACCGCTCGCGGTCCGAGTTTTGCCTACCCCCCTGGCACCTTCAATACTTATGGCGTTGAGGGCGGGAAAGAGCAAGTTCAGCTCGGCATCAACTATTCGAGGCAGGTATCGGTCCGGTCTCACAGTTATATACTACATCTGGTCGGAGATTTACGCTACATCTGGTCGGAGATTTACGCTACATCTGGTCGGGATTTAAGGCTACGTCTGGTCGACAATCTGCCTGATTTTGCGCCGAAATTTCAGCTTTCACCATTAGGCTGAGGCTAACGTCCACCAAGGAGTCCTCATGACGAATGTGAATTTGCGCCCCCGCCTCGCCCGCACCCTCGCTGCCGCCGCCTTGGCTGCCGGCCTGGCCCTAGCCGCCTTGCCAAGTGCTCAGGCCGCGCCCCCCGCCGGATTCATCGCCACCCCAAACGGCATGGTCGGCTTGAGTCAAACCATCACGATCTATGCGCCGTCCGTCGCTGGGCAGGTAGTCACCATCGGCCTACAACTTGGCGCAGCCGCAACTACCGTGCAGACCACGATCGGCACCAACGGCTACGGAGCTGCGATCTGGACTCCCACCAGCGCCGGGTCATGGACCCTTAACGCACTTGGTAGCGCATTGAGTTCGGGATCGACAACGATCACTGTTGCACCGATGCCGACTTACACCGTGCTACTTGCGCAGAACAATCTGCAATCTGGTGTCACTGACAACCTCATGGGTGCAGTGGTCGCACCCATCGGCACCATTGCCCCGACAGGAAACATCCAACTAACAACTGGCACCGGCGCTGGCATTGTCACCAGTCCACTAACCGGCCAGTACGGCACAACTACGTCCACCGCAATCTTGCCTTGGGTTCCAACAACCGCTGGAGTGGCCTCACTTTACGCGAATTTCCAACCCGCATCGGGAAGTCAACTTGCATCGACCAGCCCGCTCGCCCAATCTGCGGTGGTTAGTGCCGTGCAGAATCTCGCATTGCGCTTCCCGCCAAACTTGTACGTCGGGTCACCAACGGTTCTTCAAGCTGTGGTTGGTAATGGTCTGCCAGCCGGCAGCGTCGCGTTCTCCTTGGATGGCAAAGGCATCAGCGGGTCAATTTCAACCAC
>JBIIOU010000183.1:0-4071 GCA_044336815.1 Candidatus Nanopelagicales bacterium
TCGCGGGACACCACTGCTAGATACGGCCGTAGATGCGACCGTCAACAAAACCACGGCTGCCAGTAGTGCGATTACCGCATCAAAGAGTTGCCGAGCGCGACGGCGAATAACTAAGGCGACGCCGGCGGCTATTGGTAAACCCAATGTGCCGATACCGCCGATGACATTCAGGGCCAAGATCACCGCCGATGGCAGCGACTGCACCCCGCTGGTGACATCGTCCTCAAGGCCGGCGGTCGTGCTGGTGGCAAACCAGCCAACTCCGATAATCGCGCTGGTAATGGCAATGGCCAGGACAAAACGGGCAAGGTCAAGGGGCCGGCGCACCCGCCGGGTGAATGGATCCTCTTCGATTTCGACACTGCTGGTGGCCAGAGGCTGGCCATCAGGTGTCGCGGTCACTGGTAGATAGTCTCAGAGGAACGTCAGACGAAGGTGGTAGGCATGGCCCTATGAGGCAATCGGTGTCCCGGTCATGGGTCCTAGACACTGCCCCGCTGCCGCCGACTACCCCCGCTGTCCTTGACCCAGAACAGTTGCAGGTGGTCGAGCACCGCACCGGTCCGCTCCTGGTGCTCGCGGGCCCAGGCACCGGCAAAACCACCACCATCGTCGAGGCGATCACCGCACGCATCAATGATCCGATTGACCCGTTAGCCCCGGGCGCTGTCCTCGCCCTAACTTTTGGGCGCCGGGCCGCTGATGAGCTACGCGATCGAGTCGTGCAGCGGCTCGGGGGTGGGGTGATCCCGGTGGTCGCAACTTTTCATTCCTTCGCCTATGGGCTGATGCAACAGAGCGCGCAGGTTGGTGAGGTGCGCGATCCACCGCGGTTGCTATCGGGGGCCGAAGAAGATGTGCGGATTCGCGATCTCCTAGTAGGTGCACTCGAAGATGGCACCATTAATTGGCCCGATGAGTTGGCCGGGGCCGTCACTACTTTAGGCCTGGCAAATGAGATCCGCTCGGTGCTGGCGCGAGCCCGTGAACTCGGCCTTGATCCAGGCCAACTTGAGCGCATCGGAGCCAAGTCTGGGCGCCCGGCTTGGGCGGCCATTGGCGCACTCGCCGAGCAAGAAAACGCGGTTATGGTGCTTGAGAATGTTTGTGACTACATCGAACTCCTACACCGCGCGGTAATCGCGGCTCGCACCCCGGATGTCGCCGCCCAATTACACCGTACCTATCGCGCAATCTATGTCGACGAATATCAAGACACCGACCAACTGCAAGTCGAGCTACTCAAGGCACTTGTTGGCCCGCGCACCAGTTTGGTTGTCGTTGGTGATCCAGACCAGGCAATCTACGGTTTTCGAGGCGCAGACGTACACGGCATTTTGAATTTCCCGCAGCAATTTCGGACCAGTGCCGATGAGCCGGCGCCCACTGTTATCTTGCAGCGCACTCGCAGGTTTGGGCCGAATATTCGAGCGGCAGCAACCGCGATCTTGGGTGCCCGACCGATCGGATCTTTTACCAAGGAGCAGGTGCATGCGCATCGGCATCCGGTTTGTGATGTTGCTGCACCGGAGGCGGGGGCCACCGACATTGTCGAGGTCCAACTATTCGATAGTGAGTCATCGCGCGCCGCACATATTGCCGAGCAAATCCGGCGCGCCCAAATAGATGATGGCCTGGCTTGGGCAGATCTCGCGGTACTAGTTCGATCCGCGCGGCATATCCCACTGGTGCAGAGGGCCCTCATGCAAGCTGGGGTGCCGACAACAATCGCCGCCGATGAAATCCCATTACGCGCAGAGCCCGCGGTAGCCGTGCTCTTGCAGGCCGCTGAAATGGCGGTCGATCCGGCCCGGATTACTAGCGAACAAGCGGCCGACCTACTTACCGGTCCACTAGGTGGCCTTGATGCATCGCAGTTTCGCCAACTCGGGCGCGCACTGCGTTCGGCGGCGCGATTAGCCGACCCTGAAGTTCCACCTGGGTTTTCTGATGAACTGATCCGCGATACCTTGCGCGGGCGCCACGAGCTTCCCACCTCGTTACCAGAATCTGACACCCTCCGGCTGGCAGTTGAACGAATGCGCGCGCTACTTGACGCAGCGCACAAACTAATAAGCACCGGTACCTCACCAGAAGATGTCCTTTGGCTGCTCTGGTCAGGGCGAGTAGGTGGCCAGCTGATGCACGGGTGGCCCGAACGATTGCGCAATGCAGCACTTGGTGGTTCGCGCAGCGCCCATCACGACCTTGACGCCGTCATCGCACTATTCGAGACGGCAGAACGCACCCAATCTAGATACCAAGGGTTCGCGGGCCTGCGCAATTTCTTAATCATGTTGCGTAACCAACAACTGCCCGCTGAGCAGGTGGCCGATCGGTCACTTCGAACTGACGCGGTGCGCATCTTGACCGCGCACCGATCCAAAGGGCTGGAGTGGGAGGCGGTTTGGGTTGTCGGCGCTGAAGAGGGCCAGTGGCCCGATCTGCGGGCCCGCGGGTCGATACTCGAACCTGATCGACTTACGAGCGCTGGTGTCGGAGAAGGAGTGCGGCCGGCTGACTTACTCGCCGAGGAGCGAAGGTTGTTTTATGTGGCGTGCACGCGCGCGCGTCAGCGCGTAGTGGTAACCGCAATCGCATCTGGTACCGATGCCGGGCCGCAGCCGAGCCGGTTCATCGCCGCACTAGGGGTCGAAGCCGAAACTAAATCCGGACGCCCACGCTTCACCGCCTCACTCGATGGCTTAGTGGCCCGCCTGCGGCAAGTAGCGATGGACGAAAGTAGCTCACCGCCTGTGCAGGCGGCCGCGGTCACGAAGTTGGCGGAGTTGGCGCTCGCCGTCGACGAAGCCGGTGAACCCCTTGTGCCCACGGCTAATCCTGACTCTTGGTGGGCCATCGGCGATGTCACCGAGGGTGCGCAGCCGGTTCGACCTGCCGAGGCGCCGATTTCTTTGTCGGGTAGCGGGCTCGAATCCATCAATACCTGTGCCCTGCGTTGGTTTTTCGAGCACGAGGCCCGGGTCGAAACCCCGCGACCGGCGGCCACGAAATTTGGAAGCGTTGTCCATGCGGTTGCTGACTTTGTGGCTAAGGGTGAGGTACCCGCCGATATTGACAGCATGGACGCCCTCGTTGATCGAGTTTGGAAAGATCTCAGATTTGAATCAACTTGGCAGTCGGTCTCCGAACGCGCGCAGGCCCGCGATGCCCTGTCGCGCTTTTTAGTTTACCACTTGCGCGCCGATCGTAAGTTGGTTGCAAGTGAAGAGTCTGAAGCTGCCATCGTCGACGTCCCTACTCCGGCCGGTGGCACCGAGCGGGTGAATTTACGCGGCTCCCTGGATCGCATTGAAAGTGACAGCCAAGGTCGATTAGTAGCCGTTGATCTAAAGAACATGAAGACCCCGACACTTGAAAGCAAATTACCCGAGCACGCCCAACTCGGGGTCTATCAGTTACTACTTCGGGCCGCCGGTTATGAGGTCGGGGGCGCCGCGCTCGTGCAGTTGCGCGTCAATGCGAGCAAGGGTGCGCTCGAGCCTAAAGTGCAATTCCAAGCGCCATTGGAGCAGGTCTCACCGACTTGGGTGGATCTTGAGTTGGGTGCTGCCGCGCAGACACTGCGCGACGAAAAGTTCGATGCTGTTCTTGGCTCACACTGCAAATTTTGCGCGCATAAAAGCAATTGCCCTGCCCAGCCCGAGGGTGAGCAGGTGGTGTCATGAGTAGGTGCTCCCGCCCTGATCTTGACCGGGCGCTTGGCTTTGAACTTAGCGATCAGCAATGGGAGGTGGTCTCGGCGCCACTTGAACCAGCTGTTGTTGTTGCCGGTGCAGGTACCGGCAAGACCACCTCGATGGCGGCGCGGGTGGCCTGGTTGGTGGCCAGTGGATATGTGCGGGCCGACACCGTGCTGGGCCTGACATTTACCAATAAAGCCGCTGCCGGGTTGCTCGGGTCAATGCGCTCAAGTTTGTCGCGCCTAGAGGCTGCTGGCCTGATCGACCCTGAGCGCGAGGCCGAGCATCAAGGTATCGATGACGATGAAGGCACGGGGGAGCCGCAGGTACTTACCTACAATGCCTTCGCTAAGCGCATTATTGATGA
>JBIIOU010000184.1:0-4042 GCA_044336815.1 Candidatus Nanopelagicales bacterium
CGCCGGAGTTATTACCGCCGCCGGCTCGAGCGCCTCACTTGGTGTCCGGTTGAACGGCCAGCCGCCAACCGCGGCCAATTTTGGAGTTGACCTGCGGGCCGTCAATGCCCGCATTAATGCACTTGCTGCGGCCCAAAGCCAAGACATCACCGCGAGCCTTGTCGCCCAGGGCGTAAACCTAATTAGCGGGCGCGCCGAGCTCCGCGGACCGCGAATAGTCTCAATCTCAACCAGTGATGGCGGAATCACCGAAATAACTGCCGAAATCATTTTGATAGCTACGGGTGCTCGCCCGCGGCAATTACCAGAAGCCCTACCTGACGGTGAGCGCATACTTGACTGGGAGCAACTTTATAACTTAACCGAACTACCCGAGCGGCTCATCGTGGTCGGTTCTGGGGTAACCGGCGCTGAATTCGCCGGGGCCTACCACGGTCTTGGATGCGATGTGGTGCTCGTTTCATCGCGCGATCGGGTCTTGCCCGGAGAAGACCCAGACGCCGCACAAGTAATTGAGGACGTTTTTAAAAGAAATGGCGCGACAGTTAAAGAGCAATCGCGGGCTATCGCTGCGCGCCGCACGGCAAGTGGAGTTGAAGTAACCCTTGAAACCGGAGAGATAATCACCGGGTCACATGCGCTTATGGCGGTTGGATCCTTACCAAACACCGATGCCATTGGGCTTGAATCTGCCGGCGTAGAGGTTGACGAGCGCGGATTCATTGTGACCGATCGGGTTTCAAGAACTTCGGTCAACGGCGTCTACGCCGCAGGCGACTGCACGGGCGTATTGATGTTGGCATCGGTCGCTGCGATGCAAGGTCGCATCGCGATGTGGCATGCGCTCGGCGACGCCGTCGCACCGCTAGAACTGCATCATGTGTCGAGTACGGTTTTCACTAACCCAGAAATTGCTACGGTCGGCGTTTCGCAGCGCGATCTGGACAACGGCAGCTTCGTCGGTGATGTAGTTTTGTTGCAGCTCGCAGCGAATGCGCGAGCTAAGATCGAGGAAACCCATGACGGCTTCGTCAAACTTTTCTGTCGCACCGAGACTCGCATCATCGCCGGGGCCGTCGTCGTCGGGCCTAATGCCAGTGAACTAATTCACTCACTTACGATCGCGGTAGAGCAACGGCTCACTGTCGATCAAATCGCCGCCACCTTCACCGTCTACCCGAGCCTTTCCGGATCCGTGGCCGAAGCAGCCCGGCGATTGCGCTTCGCGGTCGGCTAACCGGGTGTTACGAGGTAAGTTCATCCCGTGACTATCAATGAGGCCACTCAACTCGCCAATGACCATGCCACCGAGGCGGCGGCCGCCCTTGCGCTACTCAGCGGGGTAGCAAGCCACCAGATCGCGGTGGTACTTGGCTCGGGCTGGGTGCCGGCCGCTGATTTACTCGGCCGGACGGTGGCAGAGTTCCCAGTAACTGACCTCCCCCATTTCGCGCCACCGGCGGTTGCGGGACACGCTGGCATGGTCCGAAGCATCGACGCTGACGGCACCGCGGTGCTTGTCTTCCTGGGCCGCACCCACCTTTATGAAGAACTTGGAGTCGACGCTGTTACCCACGCGGTTCGCACCTCGGCGATGGCCGGTTGCCAGACGATGGTGCTCACCAACGGCTGCGGTGGCCTTGATTTCAACTGGACCCCCGGAACCCCGGTGCTGATTCGCGATCATCTCAACCTCACCGGTGCTTCGCCTTTACACGGGGCCCACTTCGTTGACTTGACCGATCTTTACTCACCGCGCCTGCGCGAGCTATGCCGCACTATCGAACCGGATTTGCCCGAGGGCGTCTATGCACAATTTCGTGGCCCGATGTATGAAACCCCGGCGGAAATCCAGATGGTTCGCGCGATGGGCGGCACCCTAGTAGGCATGAGCACGGCGCTGGAAGCCATCGTCGCTCGCTCACTAAATATGGAGATCTTGGGCCTTTCACTGGTGACTAATTTGGCCGCCGGGATGTCTGGTCAAGCACTGAATCACCTTGAGGTTCTGGAAGCTGGCAGAGCCGCCGCCGCTCGAATGGGCGATTTGCTCTCCCGGGTGATTCGACTGGTCGCGTGAGCGACCTCTCGGCTGCAAATAAGTGGCTGGAGATTGACCCCGACCCACAAACCCGACGTGAGCTCGAAGAACTAATTGCGAACACAAAAATCGGCAACGTAGCCGCTCAGCACGAGTTAGCTGACGCGTTCAATGGCACCTTGCAATTCGGCACCGCAGGGCTCCGCGGCCCACTTGGGCCAGGCTCCAATCGGATGAACCGCGTGGTCGTTACTCGAGCCGCCGCCGGGCTCGCCCGGTATCTGAATCAATTGCACCCTGGCGGGAGCGCGGTCGTAATCGGCTACGACGCTAGGCACAACTCCGATGTTTTCGCACATGACACCGCTGCAATCATGGTGGGCGCAGGCATCAACGCGATGGTTCTCCCCCGGCCTCTACCCACCCCGGTGTTGGCATTTGCTATTCGTTATTTGGGTTGCGCCGCCGGCGTGATGGTTACCGCAAGTCACAACCCCCCACGCGATAACGGCTACAAGGTGTATCTCGACGCCGGTAGCCAGATCGTGCCACCCGCAGATACTGATATCAGCGAGTGCATTGCAGCTGTATCAGCCAGTGGTCAGATCTCACAACTTCCGCAAGGTGATGACTGGATAACTCTCGGTGACGACGTACTGGATGCCTACATCGCCCGCACCGCGGGGTTGATCGCCCCAACGGCGCACCGCGATATCAAAGTCGTCTACACCGCAATGCATGGCGTCGGTGGCATAGTCGTCGATCGGGTCATGCACGCCGCTGGTTTTGCCAAACCAATCCCGGTAATCGAGCAGTTCACGCCAGATCCAGACTTTCCCACCGTGGCCTTCCCGAACCCAGAAGAACCCGGGGCCATGGATTTGGCCTTGGCGACCGCCCGAGCGAATTCGGCCGACATTGTTATTGCCAATGACCCAGACGCCGATCGCTGCGCGGTTGCGGTACCTGCACCAACTGAAAACTCCAGCGACGGCTGGCGCACACTCCGGGGCGATGAAGTGGGCGCACTGCTTGCCTGGTGGATGATTTCGCGCGGTGTCACCCCCGGTGTCTTTGCCCAATCAATCGTCTCTTGCTCACTCCTTAAAGCAATTGCCGAGTCCGCCGGTCATCAATACCAACAAACACTTACCGGATTCAAATGGATAGCCCGCATCCCCGAACTTCGTTTCGGCTACGAGGAGGCTCTCGGCTATTGCGTTGACCCAGACGCGGTCAAAGACAAGGACGGAGTCTCCGCCGCCTTGCTGATCGCCGAAATGGCCGCCCATTTGAAAGCGGCGGGGCGCACCGTTCAAGATGTCCTCGACGAGCTTGCGATGGCACACGGGCTTTATGTCACCGAGCAGGTCTCGGTCCGCGTTCAAGATGTCACCTTAATTTCTGACATTATGTGCAAACTTCGGGGCGCAACTCCAACCGCAGTCGGCGGTTTCGAAGTCCTCGAATTTGATGATTTTGAACAAGGAGTCGACGGGCTCCCACCAACCGATGGGTTGCGCTTTATGCTCGAAGGTGATTCGCGCATTATCGTGCGGCCAAGTGGCACCGAACCCAAGATTAAGTGCTACCTACAGGTAGTCATACCGGTCAGCCCTGGCACACTTGAACCGGCGCGCCGCACCGCCAGAGATCGCCTAGATGCCATCGGCGCGTCGGTTCGGTCTTGGCTAGAGTAGTAACGTGCAAATGCTTGCGGAACCCTTAACCACCACCGGGGCCCTGCGTGATTTCTTGCACGCTTTGCCGGGGGTAGATGAAGTCGGTGCCACCGCTCGGGCAGCCGCCCTTTCGACCCGGTCCATAAAGAACGAAGCCAAAGCTTGGGCGATCGATCTGGCAATACGCATGGTTGACCTCACCACCCTTGAGGGGATGGACACCCCGGGCAAAGTTCGGGCGATGTGTGCCAAAGCACTTAGACCAGACCCCACCGACCCTTCGGTGCCAAGTGTCGCCGCAGTCTGCGTCTACGGTGAC
>JBIIOU010000034.1:0-15739 GCA_044336815.1 Candidatus Nanopelagicales bacterium
CGACCCAGCGCAGCTACTGCAACTCATGGGAGTCGGGGCGCACAAGGCCCGCGCCACCGCTCGCCAGACGTTGACCGCGGTCTACGACCGCGTTGGATTTGTTACGTTGGCGGACTAACGCGAAAGCGGAGATAACAGCCAGAGGAATGACCGCCCACAACCACCAGGGCGCCGCTGTTGGTCCGGCGGTGATGATTGATTGCTTGTCACCGCTATTGGCTGAACGACCGGTGGTTACCGAACCCTCCGCATTGCTCGAAGTGCCGACCTCCAAGGCGGTCGCTGCGCGGGTGGCTGCGAATTCGTCATCGGTGAGTGGATTAACCAATACGCCGACCGGGGTCACGAACTCCGCGTTCTTAAACCCCCAAGTGAACGCCTTACGCGCTGCATCTGCAGTGGCCTCATTAATCCCCATCAGTGCAACCACCAGGGTGCGATCCCCGCGCTGGGTTAAACCGATGAAGGTGCGGCCGGCATTTGTGGTGTAGCCGGTCTTGAGTCCGATCATCCCTTTGTAGCCACTCAGCAGCAACCGGTTTTCGTTGTAGATGGTTCGGGTGCGCTTACCTCGCCACGGGAACTCGTACCGCTTGGCGCTTGCAATCTCGATGATTTCGGGGAATGCCAAACTGGCTCGTCCAAACAGGGCAAGGTCGTATGCACTTGAAACCTGACCAGGGGCATCGAGCCCACTTGGGTTTTTGGCCACTGTGTCAGCCGCCTGCAATCGAGCAGCGGTTTGATTCATTTGAGCTACCGTGTCGGCCACCGAGCCGGCGGCGCGGGCTAGGGCCAAAGCTGCGTCATTGCCGCTTGGCAAGAAAAGGCCGTAAAACAGGTCGCGGACGGTGTAGGTTTTGCCGGCCTTTAGGCCAACTCGGGAGCCATAGGTATTCGCGTCACCCTCGGTTGCCACGTAGGCTTGGTCCATCGACAACTGCGGCATTACCGTTAACGCGGTCAAAGTCTTCAAGGTACTTGCCGGAGCGCGTTGCAGGTGGGCTTGCTTTGCGGCCAGAATTTCACCAGTATTCGCGTCGGCCAGTACCCATGAGTCAGCCCAGATATCGGGTAGGGGCCGGGCGCCGGGACCTAAATTCACCTGGCGGCCGGGCGCCGACAGTTGCTCACCGCCAATGGCACCTTGGTTAACCGGCGGGTCGGCGGACGCAGGTCCGGCGCCAAAAGTTGCCACGAACCCAAGGCTCAGGGCAAAAGCGGCCGCCTGCAGCAGGGCCGGTCTGGGATAAAATCGCATGGTGCCCTAAGGGTACGTTGCCGAACGCCAAAAAGCCTGTGACGAACCTCCCACACTTGGAGGCTGCGCCGCCCTTGGTAAACCAGTACATTTCAGATCACACATAGTCGAGAGGGGTTCCGCAATGAGCGGAGTCACGACCGCGCCACTAGATGGTGGCGTTTCCGGGGAGAAACGGGCCGATATCAAGGGCCGCACCCTTCGCACCGACCGCTGGTGGATTCAGCCCGCGATTGTGGTGGCTGCGCTTTTGGCGTTCATTGTCTACTCAACTTGGCGGGCATTTGAGAACGCGTATTACTTCTCTGAGCCGCTGATCTCACCCTTTTACTCGCCCTGCCTTGCGACCTCGTGTGTTGCGGGTTCAACCCCTTGGACCCCGTTTGGCTCCTGGTGGGTGCTCTCGCCGGCTTTATTGATCCTTATCTTCCCATTGGGTTTTCGGATGACCTGCTACTACTACCGAAAGACCTACTATCGGGCTTTTTGGCTATCACCGCCGGCTTGCGCGGTTAGTGAGCCGCATAAGAAGTACACCGGAGAGACCAGGGCCCCGCTGATTCTCCAAAACAGCCACCGCTACTTCTTTTTTGCAGGCCTCGTTTTTAACGTCATCTTGACCTACGACGTCTTGATCGCCTTCCGCAATGGCGAGGGTGAGTGGGGTCATATGAGTGTCGGCACCTTGATCCTCGCCGCAAACGCCACTTTCCTGTGGTTGTACTCGGCTTCGTGTCACACCTGCCGGCACGTCATGGGCGGACGCTTGAAGAACTTCTCTGCCCATCCGGTGCGCTACAAGGCATGGACCTACGTCTCAAAGCTAAATGCCCACCACCCGCGCTTTGCTTGGATCTCGTTGGTTGGGGTGGCACTCACCGATCTATACGTGCGCGAGGTTGCAATTGGCGCAATTCCGAACCTCTACTTCTTCTAGGCCGCGAAGGGTATCTCCATGGCAGACATCGAGCACCATAAGTACGACGTCGTTGTTATTGGTGCGGGTGGAGCGGGGCTGCGTGCGGCAATTGAGTCGCGCGAACTCGGCAAGACAACCGCAATAATCAGCAAGTCCCTTTTCGGCAAGGCGCACACTGTCATGGCCGAGGGCGGTATCGCTGCGTCAATGGGCAACGTCAACAGCAACGACAACTGGCAGGTGCACTTTCGCGACACGATGCGCGGAGGCAAGTACTTGAACGACTACCGGATGGCTGAACTGCATGCCAAAGAGGCGCCGGATCGGGTCTGGGAATTGGAGGAGTGGGGCGCGCTTTTTGATCGCACCCCCGACGGCAAAATCAGCCAGCGTAACTTCGGTGGGCACGAGTACCCGCGCTTAGCTCACGTTGGCGACCGCACCGGCCTTGAACTCATTCGAACACTGCAGCAAAAGGTTGTGCAGCTGCAGCAGCAGGACAAAAAGCTCAGCGGTGATTACGAGTCACGTATCAAGGTATTTGCCGAATGCACGATCACTGACATTTTGATCACTGGCGAAGGTGAGAATCGCCGGGTTGCCGGGGCCTTCGGCTACTGGCGTGAGTCGGGTCAGTTCGTGCTCTTTGAGACCGCCGCCGTAGTTATCGCAACCGGTGGTATCGGTAAGTCCTTCAAAGTGACGAGCAACTCATGGGAGTACACCGGTGACGGCCACGCACTGGCCATGCGCGCCGGTGGCTCACTTGTCAATATGGAGTTCGTCCAGTTCCACCCAACTGGCATGGTTTGGCCACTTAGTGTCAAGGGCATTTTGGTTACCGAATCTGTGCGTGGTGATGGTGGCATTTTGACCAACTCCGAAGGTCGGCGCTTTATGTTCGATTACATCCCGCCGGTATTCGAGAAGCAGTACGCCAAGACCGAGGAAGAAGCCGATCGCTGGTATACCGATCCCGATAACAATAAGCGCCCACCGGAATTGTTGCCGCGCGATGAGGTTGCGCGGGCGATTAACACCGAAGTGAAGGCCGGTCGGGGTTCGCCACACGGCGGGGTGTTCCTTGACGTTTCAAAGCGACTCCCGGCCGCGGCCATCAAAGCCAAGCTGCCGTCAATGTGGCATCAATTCAAAGAACTGGCCGATGTCGATATAACCATGGAAGCGATGGAGGTCGGTCCGACTTGTCATTACGTGATGGGCGGGGTCGAGGTTGAGCCCGATACTGCTGCGGCGGTCGGAGTCCAAGGCCTGTTCTCGGCGGGTGAGGCGGCCGGTGGCCTGCATGGTTCCAACCGGTTGGGCGGTAACTCGCTATCTGACCTGCTGGTATTTGGACGCCGTGCGGGCATGGGCGCTGTTGCGTACCTTGCTGATCTCGATGCAGCAGGTGGCCGGCCTGCGTTGAACCAAGTCGATGTTGACGCGGCTGCAGCTGCGGCATTAGCACCCTTTAGCCAAGATGGTGGTGAAAACCCCTACACGATCCAGCAAGATCTGCAGCAACTTATGAATGATCTGGTTGGCATCATTCGCACCGCTGACGAAATGCAGTCGGCTTTGGAGCGGCTAAATGCACTTAAGGCGCGGGCTGCCACATTGAGTGTGCCAGGTGGTAGGGCCTATAACCCAGGCTGGCACCTAGCCCTTGATCTCCAGAACATGCTGGTGGTATCAGAGTGCATCGCAAAGTCGGCTTTGACTCGTGAGGAGTCACGTGGGGGTCATACCCGCGATGACTTCCCGGTAATGGATCCGAACTGGCGGTCAGTAGTTATGATTTGCCGCCTTGACGGCAATGATGTCGAAGTTATTAGGCAGGATCTTCCTTGGATGCGCGATGAGTTGGTCACGCTATTTGAGGTGTCCGAACTTCGTAAGTACATGACCGAAGTCGAAATCAGTCGAATTCCCGGAAAGGTGGCATAGAGATGGCGCATGAAGCCAAATTTCGCGTCTGGCGGGGCGATGCCGGTGAAGGGGCACTGAAGGATTACAACGTAGATGTCAATGAGGGTGAAGTCGTCCTTGATGTCATCCAGCGCATTCAGGCGACCCAAGCCTCAGATCTCGCGGTGCGCTGGAACTGTAAGGCCGGTAAATGCGGCTCCTGCAGCGCTGAAGTCAATGGCCGCCCGCGCCTAATGTGCATGACCCGCATGAATACCTTTGCCGATGATGAGGTCATTACGGTAACCCCCCTTCGTGCCTTCCCGACTATTCGCGATTTGGTAACAGACGTCTCATTCAACTACGAAAAGGCCCGCGAAGTAACAGCGTTTACGCCACCGGAGGGGTTGAAGCCGGGCGAGTACCGAATGCAGCAAGAGGATGTCTCGCGCAGCCAGGAGTTCCGTAAATGCATCGAGTGCTTCCTGTGCCAGAACACCTGCCATGCCATCCGCGATCACGAAGACAATATGACTAGTTTTGCTGGGCCACGTGTTTTGATGCGCGTAGCTGAGCTGGAAATGCACCCACTCGATGTCGCCGATCGCAAGCATGAGGCCCAGGAGGTCTTAGGTCTGGGTTACTGCAATATCACCAAGTGCTGCACCGAAGTTTGCCCAGAGCACATCAAGATCACCGACAACGCTTTGATCCCGCTTAAGGAGAGGGTCGTCGATGTCAAGTACGACCCAATCACTTGGCTCGGTCGCAAGATCCGGGTCCGTAGCGACTAGGCTTGGCTAAATGAACGGGTCAACCGAGTCGGGGCTTCCCCTGAGCCCGGTGTATGGCCCGGAGGCACTTGCTGATTGGGATGAAGCGGAGCAGCTCGGGGTTCCGGGTGAGTATCCATTTACCCGCGGTGTTTACGCGTCGATGTACACCGGTCGGCCCTGGACAATGCGGCAGTACGCAGGGTTTGGCACCGCTATTGAATCAAATGAGCGCTACCGACAGTTACTAAATGCCGGTACCACTGGATTATCGGTTGCCTTTGATCTACCAACCCAAATGGGCTACGACTCAGATCACCCATTAGCTCACGGTGAGGTCGGCAAAGTTGGCGTAGCAATCGATTCAATCGTTGACATGCGGATCCTATTCGACGGCATTGCCCTTGATGAGGTTTCGACATCGATGACTATTAATTCAACCGCCGCGGTGTTGCTTTTGCTCTATCAGTTGGTTGCCGAAGAAAAGGGCGTATCGGCTGACCAGTTGAGTGGCACCATCCAAAATGACGTGTTGAAGGAGTACATAGCGCGCGGTACTTATATATATCCTCCAGCGCAGTCCCTTCGATTGATCACCGATATCTTCACGTACTGCCGTAACGAGATTCCGAAATGGAACACCATCTCAATCTCTGGCTATCACATGGCCGAGGCTGGAGCCACTCCAGTTCAGGAAATCGCCTTCACTCTGGCCGACGGCATCGAATACGTAAAGGCTGCTGTTGCATCTGGCCAAGACGTTGATGAGTTTGCTCCGCGCCTGGCATTCTTTTTCGTCTCCCGAACAACGATCCTCGAAGAGGTTGCGAAGTTTCGTGCAGCGCGCCGGATGTGGGCCAAGATCATGCGTGAACGTTTTGACGCGAAGGATCCGAAGTCATGGATGCTGCGATTTCACACCCAGACCGCCGGCGTCCAGTTAACGGCGCAGCAGCCTGAAGTAAATATGGTACGTGTTGCTGTTCAAGGGTTGGCTGCCGTACTTGGTGGCACGCAGTCGCTCCACACCAACTCTTTCGATGAGGCGATGGCTTTGCCGAGTGGGAAGGCGGCCCGCTTGGCGCTGCGTACTCAGCAGGTACTTGCCTATGAGACCGACATTTGTGAAACGGTTGACCCATTTGCCGGTTCATATGTCATTGAGTCACTGACTGACGATATTGAAACAGCTGCAACAGCATTGATCGCGCGCATCGACGATATGGGTGGAGCAGTAGCTGCCATCGAGCAAGGTTTCCAAAAAGCTGAGATTGAACGCTCGGCCTATGACATTGCACTGCAAATTGATAGTGGCACGCGAGTAGTTGTTGGCCTTAACAAATTCACGACCGATGACAAAGAGCATTACCCCCCACTTCGGGTGAACCCTGCGATCGAGGCCGAGCAATCGGCTCGGCTTGCGACTTTGAGGGAAGGCCGCGATAACGGCGAAGTCGAAAGACTGCTTGCTGTTATCCGCGAAACCGCAAAAGGCGATGGTAACTTGCTATACCCGATGCGTGATGCCCTTAAAGCCCTTGCAACCGTTGGCGAAGTCTCCGATGCATTGCGCGATGTTTGGGGCTTATTCGAACCAACTGATCGGTTCTAATGCTGGCGCGCAAGGTTGTGTTGGACTGTGATCCGGGCCATGACGACGCCATCGCGATCATGCTGGCCTGCGCGAGCCCGGAGATTGACCTCATTGCGGTAACAACGGTTGCGGGCAATGTCACCCTCGAACACACCACTCGTAATGCCCTTAGAGTGCTGGACCTAATTGGGCGAGCCGATATACCGGTCGCAGCCGGTCGCGATCGACCTCTTCTCCGGGATCTATCCACCGCGGCGGTGATGCACGGTGAGAGCGGGCTAGCCGGGCCGCTCGAAGTCGAGCCGAGCCGCGGGCCAGCCGACTTGACCGCGCTCGAATTGATTGAACAAGTACTCGTGTCTGAGGTAGAGCCAGTTACCTTGGTGGCTACCGGGCCGCTAACCAATATTGCCGATGTCATAACCCAACTCCCTGAAATTCACAGTCGGATCCGCGAAATAGTGATTATGGGAGGCGCGGTTGAATTGGGAAATTGGACACCAGCCGCCGAGTTCAATATCTGGGTTGATCCTGATGCGGCAAAAATTGTTTTCGAATCCGGCATCCCGCTTACGATGATCGGCCTTGAGGTAACCCATAAAGCGTGGTTAACCGATGAGCATGCTGAGCAACTACGCGGCTCCGGGCGCCCAGGTGAATTCGTGGCTGAACTCCTAGATCACTTTGTGAAATTTCACCAAGACCGGTTTGGCTGGCCCGGGGCACCGATCCATGACGCCGTCACGATCGCCCATCTGATCGACCCAACTTTGGTGACAACCCTGGCGATGAATGTGCAAATTGATACGATTTCATCACTGTGTATGGGGAGAACCGTGGCTGATCGCTGGTCTGTTACCGGTCTTCCGGCGAATGTAGATGTTGGACTCGATATTGATCGTGACCGTTTCGTTACCCTTTTACTGGGCCGTTTATCACAACTTGCCTAAGAATCCCGTGGGTGAACACTGACCCCCGGTTGGGGACTATAGTCAGGCCCAATAATCCGCTCTCACAAGGAGATAAATGAAGACCAATTTCAAGATTGTTGCGGCCGTTCTTGCCGTATCGGCACTCGGCCTTGCTGGTTGCAGCAGTAGTAGCACAAGCACAGAGACAAGTGCGGCACCTTCAGCCGCTGCGGCGACAAGTGCGCCGGCAGCAGAAGCAGCGCCAGCGAGTGAGGCTCCTGTAGCGCCAGCACCTGCAGCACTGAAGGCGTGCCAGGTCACCGATGTCGGTGGCGTCGACGATAAGGGCTTCAACCAGAAGGCCTATAAGGGTGTTACCGATGCAGGCGCGAAACTCGGTATCGTGGGTTCGGTACTTGAATCACAGGCCGAGACCGATTACGTCCCCAATATTCAGTCCTTCGTGGACCAAGGTTGCGGGATCATCGTCACGGTCGGTTTCCTCTTAGGTGATGCCACCAAGGAAGCCGCAAACGCAAACCCAACGATTCCTTTCTCAATCGTTGACTACGCGTATGCCGATGGCGATATCACTGCCAACAATGTGCTCGGCCAGGTGTTCAACACCGATGAGGCCGCGTACTTGGCGGGCTACCTTGCCGCAGGCATGAGCAAGACCGGCACAATCGGTACCTTCGGTGGTATCAACATCCCACCGGTAACCATCTTCATGGATGGTTACTACCGCGGCGCAATGGCATACAACGCGGCCAATGGCGCCAAGGTCAAGGTCCTTGGTTGGGACCCTGCTAAGCAAAAAGGCTTGTTCACCGAGAACTTCGAGTCACTCGATGATGGCCGTAGCTTCGCGCAGAACCTTGTCGACGAAGGTGCCGACATCGTGATGCCAGTTGCTGGTCCGGTGGGCCTAGGCTCAGCGGCACTCGCAATGGAACTGGGCCCTGACAAGCTGATGATCATCGGCGTTGACAGCGACCAGTACGAAAGCGATGCCGCAAACCAGAGCGTGTACCTGACTTCGGTGTTGAAGAACATGGATGTCACCACGTTCAATGCCATCTCCTCGGTACTTGACGGCACCTTCGCAGGTGGTGTCACCGTGGGTACTTTGGCAAATGGCGGCGTTGGCCTAGCCCCGTACCACGATATGGATGCTTCGGTGCCACAGGCACTTAAGGATCAGATCGAGGCACTTAGGGCCGGTATCGCCGACGGTTCGGTTGACGTTAAGAAGTAGTCCACAGCAGTAGGGGAGAGGGGCCTGAGAAATCGGGCCCCTCTTTTCATTCCGGGCCACTAGGATGAGGGTCGCAATAGAGTTAGCAAGTGGCTTAATAAAGTTAAGTAACTTCGGACAAGGGCACTGGTGGAACTAGAACTTCGTGGCATTACCAAGAGATTTCCTGGTGTGCTCGCCAATGACAACGTGAACCTGACCGCGAGGTCGGGCATGGTGCTGGCGTTGATCGGCGAAAATGGTGCTGGCAAAAGTACCTTGATGAATGTGCTCTCAGGGCTCTATCAGCCGGACGAAGGCGAAATTCTAATTGATGGGGTGGTCCAAAAATTCCCGGGCCCAGGGGCCGCGATTGCTGCTGGTATCGGGATGGTGCACCAGCATTTCATGCTCATCCCGGTCTTTTCAGTTTTCGAGAATGTGGTTCTGGGGGTTGAGCCAACCAAAACAGGCGGGCTACTAGATCGTAAGAAAGCCCGCGTTGAGGTCAAAGAGATTTCCGAAAAATATGGGCTAGCGGTTGACCCTGATGCCCTGGTCGAGTCTTTGCCGGTGGGTATTCAGCAGCGCGTAGAGATCATCAAAGTGTTGCTGCGCGGTGCAAGGATTTTGGTATTCGATGAGCCCACCGCGGTACTGACCCCGCAGGAGGTGGAAGAGTTCTTCGGGATTGTGGCCGAACTAAAGGCACGTGGCGCCACCATCATCTTTATTACCCACAAACTTAAAGAAGCCCTCGCAATCGCGGACGATATTACTGTTTTGCGAGATGGCAAGGTCGTCGGAAACGCCGACCCCAAGACCGCGACCCCTGAGGTGTTGGCCGAGATGATGGTGGGCCGCCCGATTGATTTAGTAGTAGATAAAACTGAATCTGTTCTTGGTGCTCCGGTTCTCGAGCTAAAAGGTGTCACGGTGACAGATGATTTTGGCCGTCCCTATCTCAATGAAGTCTCCTTCCAGGTCTCGTCCGGCGAGATTGTCGGTATTGCTGGGATTCAGGGCAATGGCCAAACTGAACTAGTCGAAGTAATCACCGGAATGATGTCGCTCGCCGAAGGCACGATAAGTTTTGAGGGTGCAGATATTTCGCACTTAAGCCCCCGAAAAAGGCACGCGGCCGGTATGGCACATGTGCCAGAAGACCGCAATGAGAGTGGCATGGTTGGTTCATTTACGGTTGCCGAGAATCTCATTCTTGACTCGTACTACACCGAGCCGTTTTCCAAGGGTGGGCGGTTGCAACGGGCAGATATTGCCGCGAGCGCCATTGGGTTAGTCGAGGCCTACGATGTGCGGCCACCCCATATCGAGAACACCGGGTCGGCATTATCCGGCGGAAATGCGCAGAAAATGATCGTGGCCCGCGAGTTCTCCAGGGATGTTCCATTACTGGTGTGTTCGCAACCGACCCGTGGCATTGACGTAGGCTCAATTGAATACATCCACGAGCAAATCATGCGCAAGCGTCAAGAGGGTAAGGCAATCTTAATTGTGTCGACTGAACTTGACGAGATTTTCGCGCTCTCGGATCGCATTTTGGTGCTATTTGACGGCAAAGTCGTAGCTGAGCGTAAGCCAGCAGAGACCACACCTGCTGAGATCGGGCTCTTCATGGCGGGCAAGACCACATGACCACAACCCAGATCCCGAGTACCGATAACCCGGAGCCGAAGAATTCGCGCTCCTTCATGCAACAGTTAACGACAGGCACCGACTGGAAGTCCGCTGCACTTATCCCAGCACTTGCGGTACTAACGGCACTCATCATTGGGGTGGTGATCATCATGCTCACCGGCTCGAGTTTTGGTGACGCGATGAGTGCTTATTGGGCCCTACTCCAAGGTTCGGTGGGCTCGCTCAAGGCAATTTCTGAGACCCTTACTGCGGCAACACCACTGATTTTGGCGGGGCTCAGCGTGGCGATTGCTTTTCGCGCCGGCTTATTCAATATCGGCACCGAAGGCCAGTTACTCATGGGCGGGATGTTCGCGGTCTGGGCCGGATTCACTTTCATCGGGCTCCCGTTTTATGTCCACATACCGCTCGCGTTACTGGCGGGTGTGGTGGGTGGCGCCATCTGGGGATTTATCCCGGGTTTCCTAAAAGCTAAGACCGGCGCACATGAAGTCATTACCACCATCATGTTGAACTACATCGCCCTACGCCTGGTTGACTTCTTGTTGAAGACGGAGATTTTCCAGCGCGAAGGGCGTAATGATCCCGTTTCCAAGACCGTCGAGGCCTCGGCCCAACTGCCTTTGCTCTTAGGTTGGATTAACCCTGGCCTGCGGGTGCACCTAGGTTTAATAGTCGCGCTCGCGGCCGCAGCCTTTATCCACTGGCTCTTGTTTCGCACGACAACCGGATTCGAGTTTCGAGCCGTGGGGGCGAATCCAAAGGCCGCGAAATACGCTGGCATGTCGATCACTAAGACTTATGTGCTCGTCATGGTTATTGGCGGTGCGCTGGCCGGGCTGGCAGGTGCGGGGCAAGTCCTTGGCGTTCTTGATAGAGCCACCCCAGGATTTTCATCCGGTATTGGTTTTGATGCGATTGCGGTAGCGCTCCTTGGGCGCTCAAATCCGTGGGGGGTGGTGGCTGCGGCAGTGCTCTTTGGTGGGCTAAGTGCCGGGGGTCAACAAATGCAGGTATCAGCCAATGTCGGTATTGATCTGATTTCAGTTATTCAGGCACTTATCATCATTTTCGTCGCAGCACCGGCATTGATATCGGCGATCTACCGGCTCAAGGCGCCAGTGGCCTCTACTCAGATCAGTAAGGGGTGGGGATCATGAGTACGCCGCCTATTGATCGCCAACCGATCGAGAGCTATGAGGTCACCGGTAAGCGCACTAAAGAGCTCACGAGGCGGCAGATCAAGAAAGCGCGCATCACGGGCATTGTGATGTTTACACTCGCTGCAATTGTCATGTTCTTTCTGGCACCTGCTGCAGCTGGTACGTCAACATTTGGGCTGAGTTTCGCCGATGAGACAATTCAATTGCCTCCGCTTTCAGTTCCATCACAAGGCTCACTTTGGGTTTTAGCAATGGTGCTCGGCTTCTTGGGAGCAACCCAGTTTTTCCGTGGGTTCCAGAGCAGAACCACAGTAATTCTTGGCATCGCCTTCGCCGTCTTTGTGTTTTCGATAATGGTGTGGGCTACAGCCGGTCAAGAGTTCTCGCTGATCAGCATGCTCGTATCGACAATTGCCCGCGCTACTCCAATTGCACTCGGTGCCTTGTCGGGTATTTTGTGTGAACGCTCAGGTGTAGTGAATATTGGTATTGAAGGAATGCTGCTCGGCGGTGCTTTCACCGGCGTGGTGATGGGGTCGTTACTCGGCGGCTGGGTGGGCCTACTTGCTGCGACAGTGACCGGTGGAGTCCTAGCCTTGCTACTTGCCGTACTAGCTGTTAATTTTCGGGTGGACCAGATCATCATCGGGGTGGTGATAAATATCTTGGTGCTGGGTTTGACTTCATTCTTGACCTCGCAGGTGCTGGTAAAGAACCCGGACCTAAATAATGCACCGATCTTTCAGGCCCTCAAGATTCCTGTTCTGGGTGATATTCCCATCATCGGGCCGATGTTTTTTGACCAGACGATCATCGTCTACGGCATGTTTATTTTGATCGCCAGCGTCACCTTTATGCTCTTTCGGACCCGTTGGGGCCTTCGCACCCGCTCGGTCGGTGAGAACCCGAAAGCCGCAGACTCACTCGGTATCAAAGTGGCAAAGGTGCGCTATCTGGCTGTTGTCTACGGCGGCATGGTTGGCGGCTTTGCCGGTGCTTGGTTCACCTTAGGAACAGTCGGCAGATTTGATGAAGGCATGACCGGCGGGCGCGGATTCATCGGCCTCGCGGCGATGATCGTGGGCGGCTGGAACCCGATCGGTGCATTCTTTGCGGCACTGATCTTCGGATTCTCTGATTCGATGCAGCAAAAGTTTGCGGTAATCGAAACCCCAATACCGGGTGAATTCTTGGCAATGGCCCCATATTTAGTCACGATCATCATCGTGGCCGGACTTGTTGGACGGGCACGGCCACCGGCCGCCGATGGCCAGCCGTACGAGAAGGAGTAAGTGTGCCTGAAATTGAGTGGGACATACTCACAAATGCTGCGAGTGAGGTTATGAGTAAGGCTTATGCGCCGTATTCTCGATTCAAAGTGGGTGTGGCCGGATTAGTCGATGACGGCCGAATCGTGGTTGGCTGCAATGTCGAGAATGCTTCATACGGGGTCGGGCTGTGTGCTGAATGCGGGATGGTTTCGAGCCTGCAAGCAACAGGTGGCGGCAAGTTGATAGCCGTAGTTTGTGTTGATCAACACGGTGCGCCATTGATGCCATGTGGGCGTTGTCGGCAACTGCTTTGGGAGCACGGGCTGCCGACGACCTTATTAAGGACCCCCGAAGGAGTACTTCCGATGAGCGAAATATTGCCGCAGGCATTTGGCCCCCAAGACTTAATCGATAGATCAGAGGATTGGGCAAACCGTGGTTGAGCCGTTTGCGGTAGTTGATGTGATTCGCACCAAGCGCGACAAGGGTGTGCTAACACCCGAGCAAATCGATTGGGTAATTGACGCTTATGTTCGAGGGGTGGTCGCAGAGGAGCAAATGGCTGCATTGGCCATGTCGATCTTCCTAAATGGCATGGACGATCGTGAAATTGTGCGCTGGACCGATGCGATGATTCGTAGCGGTGAGCGCATGAATTTCGAAGCCCTCGATCGCCCTACCGTCGATAAGCATTCCACCGGTGGGGTGGGCGACAAAATTACTCTCCCGTTGGTACCTGTGGTGGGGGCCTGCGGTGCTGCCGTACCGCAATTGAGTGGGCGAGGCCTTGGTCACACCGGTGGCACCCTCGACAAACTTGAGTCGATCAAAGGCTGGCGTGCGGAGCTCACGGCCGAGGAGATGTTCAATGTGTTGCAGGCGGTCGGCGGTGTTATCTGCGCCGCGGGGCCAGGGCTGGCACCAGCCGATAAGAAGCTCTATGCCTTACGTGATGTAACTGCGACAGTAGAGTCGATTCCCTTGATTGCGTCGAGCATCATGAGCAAGAAAATCGCCGAGGGTGCGAGCGGCCTAGTACTTGATGTTAAAACTGGGTCGGGAGCTTTCATGTCCGACCCGCTGCAGGCCCGCAAGTTGGCCGAAACCATGGTTCGCATTGGTAACGACTCAGGGGTGCGCACCAAGGCTTTGATAACAGCAATGGATGTTCCACTTGGTCTGATGGTGGGCAATGCCCTTGAGGTACAAGAATCTGTCGACGTACTGGCTGGCGGTGGGCCCGCTGACATCATTGAGTTGACGGTCACGTTAGCCCGCGAGATGCTTGAATTAGTAGGGATGACCGATATAGACCCGGCCGAAACCTTGCGTGATGGCTCGGCCATGGATGTCTGGAATCGCATGATCGGCGCCCAAGGCGGTGACCCGGCAGCCCCGCTCCCGGTCGCAAAGCACTCCCAGCAGGTACTCGCGACTAAGGGCGGAGTACTTACCCAACTTGATGCGCTCAAGGTCGGC
The DNA here is from genome assembly GCA_044336815.1 of Candidatus Nanopelagicales bacterium. Lineage (GTDB taxonomy): Bacteria > Actinomycetota > Actinomycetes > S36-B12 > S36-B12. The sequence goes on from JBIIOU010000034.1 coordinate 14,179, forward strand.
GTTGCGGCTTGGCGGCTCGGGGCCGGCCGGGCCCGCAAGGAGGATCCAGTTTCGGCCGGTGCTGGGATCCAGATTCACGCCAAGCCGGGTGACCAAGTTGCCGTCGGTGCTCCGTTACTGACTTTGTATACCGATGATGAAAACAGATTTGCTGGTGCGCTTTCGGCTCTTGTTGGTGCCACCGACATCGGCCCAACCGGCACGCCGATCACCAGGCTGCCTTTGGTTATCGAGAGGATCGGCTAATGCCCACCCTAATTTCAGCCCCGGTGCCGATCTCGGTGCCCGGAGGTAAGTTGATCGCGGAATTTGTTGGCCGCGTAGCAAGTGGAGATGCTGGCGTATCGATCGCGCAGATGAGCGCCCCGGCTGGTTGGGATGAGCCGGCACAAACCCCTTTATTCGATGAGTTCACGGTGGTTTTGGAAGGTGCCGTCGACGTGGAAACCGCAGATGGGGTGCTAACAGTGTCAGCGGGGCAAGCCATCATCACGCGGGCCGGGGAGCGGATTCGCTATAGCTGCCCGGATGGGGCGAAATACATTGCGGTGTGCCTGCCAGCATTTGGCACAGATTTGGTTCGGCGCGAAGGTAGCTGAAGTGTAGATGAGAAACATGCTCTGTGGGACTTGGAGTTTCGCTACCTACAGCAATACAAGTGTTACGACACCAGCGACGATGATGGCTACCCCCGCAATTTGAACTTTACCTAGCTTCTCCTTGTATAAAAGGTAAGCCATGATTGCTGCGATTGGTGCGAACTGCGAAGCGAGAACTGAAGTTACCGCGACCCCGTACTGGGCACCGATTGCGTAGCAGGTGAACCCACACACTTCGACAATTCCGGCTAGCACCACGTAGGGAGCCGCTTTCCTGGTGAGCTTAAGCTTTTTTAGCAGAAGTAGCGGAATGAAAAGTGCGATGACGCCGACGGTTCGAGCAGGTACCAGTAACCACGCGATTGGCAGTTCGTCACTGAGATTACCGGTGGCGTACAGGCCGACGCCGAAAGCGAGTGCGCCACAGGTCGCCAAAATACCCGCCCACACCGGTCTCTCGTTAGGGATGGGTGCCGGGTCCTTGCCCATGGCGGCGAGGCTGACTCCGCCAACAATTACCAGAAGGACGAAGGCAGCAAGTGGTGCAATCGACTCGCCCAAAATGGCGGCGATGGTCGCGGCAATTGCGCCTTCGGTGGCCAGAATCGGTGCGATGACCCCAACCTTGCCAACTCTGAACGCGCTGGCAGCCAATAACAACCCTGTGACGTTTCCGAAGCCAGCGGCCGCCCACCAGAGCGAGTTGGTGCCCGCAAGTCCGCTGGGGGTTCCGGCGATCAATACCAGCGGAATAGTGATGACAAGGCCGATGAGCATTGGCCAAGCGACGGTTGAGTAGGCACCGATAAGCCTTGATGCCCTCGATGCCGTAATGGAGCCGGCGGCGAAGAAAACGGCGGTCATAAGACCGAACACGATGCTGACCACCCCTGATTGAAGCAGATAGCTAGGTCAGTTGTTCAATCGCCACCACCGGCATCTGAGTAAAAGGTGGTTGTACT
>JBIIOU010000186.1:0-3983 GCA_044336815.1 Candidatus Nanopelagicales bacterium
CAATTACCCAGCGCCGGACCGAGCTGCGCAACGTCGAAAATCGCATTGAGATAAACAGGCGAATTGACACCTACCTCACCGGGCTTGAGCTACCAGGCCTGATGGCGATCAAGAGCATCAAATTCCTCACCCACGATTTACCTATTTCGTTGGCAGCAGTGTTGCTAGTGGATGATGAAGAAGCTGCACCCATCGTCGAGGTCTTGGCCGATTATGCGCGCGACATCGACGTTAACTTGATGAGTGAAATCCCACCGATTAACAAAGTGGTCGTGGGGTGTTTGTTGCGTGGTGACATCGAGGGCATTCGTAATGTAATGCGCTATTTGCGTTGGACATATGTAATTGACGTACCGATCACAAATGAAGATGAGCGGCAGTATTGGGGGACTCCTAATGATTTAATTGAGCCAGCACTGCTTGGCCGCGAGGCGCGCTGGTGGCGAGACGTAACAGCGTTAGGCCTGCAAGCTGAGCCATTTTCTCGCCAGCGCCTATGCCATCTGCTCATAGATTTTGAAGTAAATGGCGATGAAGTAACGCTAAGTGGCAGCACTGTTGACCCCTTCGCAATGTTCGACAAAGTAGTTGCCGCAAACTTTGTCATGTTGCAAGGCGCAAATGTGGTGCTCGCCAGGTTGCCAATGGCCTGGGAGCAAGTTGACGTCAATAAATGGACGTGGCGGGCGGCAGGGTCATTCGCAGCGACCAGCCTTGACCGGGCTCGGATTGGCCAGCGTGGGGTGTTCGGGGTGGAGTTAAAAACTGGTACCGAGGCAAATGTTCGAACCGTGCATTTTGGGCAAATGAGAGAATCGAAGCTTGTTATGGCCTGGCCCGGCCGTTTCTTTGGCCGCGCGAGTGGCCTGACGATTTATCCAAGTCGCCGAGGCACCATCGCGTGGCGCTCCAGCCCATCTCGTGCACAGCGCGGCATCGCTCGGATACTTGGCGGTGGCCGTGGCTAAACCTCGCGTAATCATCATCGCCAACAACATCGATGAACTTGGCGGGGCACAACGCGTTGTGCATGTACTAGCTCAAGGCTTATCGAATCGCGGGTATCCAACCGAACTTGTCGGTGTGGTGCCCCACCCGAAAAAGCATCGATATGAAATTGATCCGGCCTACCAATCCACGACTTTGATGAGTGAAAATTGGCCGCCTCCAATTGCCCCATCGGGCCCGTTTGGCAAGTACCGGCCGCAGGTACGTAAACGACAAGCAACTCGCATGCGCCTGCGAGCGGCGGCGATAGAGCGCCTCCGCGAAATACTCGCGAGCGGCCCACCCGGGGTAATCATCTGTGCCCAACTTTGGGCCATGGAGTACTTGCACGCGGCTGGCTATGACAACTGGAAGGTCGTCGGTCAGTATCACGCATCCTTCGAGGCGGCGGCAAGTGGCCGCGATCTGCGTCGGGCGCTACGAAATTATCAGGACGTAAGTACCGTGGCTTTACTCACCGATGAGGATGCCGCGCAATTCGCCGAAGCGGGTTTGCGAAATGTGTGTTGGCTACCAAACCCGCTTTCATTTTGGCCGGTTGAAACGGCTAAGTTGCGCGGCCAAACGCTGACCTACCTGGGCCGGCTATCGGCTGAGAAAGGCCCGGAAATTTTATTGGATGCGTGGAGCCGACTTGATCAGCGTTTTGCGGGGTGGCAGCTGCAATTCATCGGAACCGGGCCGCTCGAAGGGGCCCTACGAGCGCAGGCGGGCGCCCTTGGGCCTGCGGGCCAACGAGTCTTTTTTTATCCGCCGGTGGAAGATCCAGCCCGGGTATTGCTCGAGTCCGATGTATTGGCGCTACCTTCACTCACTGAAGGCTTTCCGCTGGTGTTGGCTGAGGCGATGGCCTGTGGACTCCCGGTGGTCGCATCCGATTGCGCGCCGGGTGTTCGGGTACTCATCCGTGATGGGGTTAACGGGTTGCTGGCGGTTCGAGGAGATGCTGGCAATTTCGCAGCGAAGTTAGCTCTAGTTCTGGACTCGATAGAACTGCGCCAATCCCTTGGAGCCGCAGCTCGCACCTCGGTTGCGTATCTCCAGGCACCGAAGGTGCTAGATCAGTGGGAGTCACTGATTACCGAGGTCACAAGTGCGCATTAGCGCGCGAGAGATCCTCTTCGAAATCTACCTCAACCGCGAATAGATCAGTGATGTCAAGCGGGATTACTTTGGTTCCGTCCTGAGCGATCGTTATTTCAATTCCGCGCTCAAAGTAGTCAGAGTCTTCGCATGCGGCCAGACCTAGGATTAAATTCGCCCGGTCACTGCCGCTAACGTAATTAATCCCGACAGCCTCACCAAGGGCATTGTCTACCTGTTTTGATAGCAACGCGACAAACCCCTGATCATCGATGGTGTATTTGACTTCTTCGTCGCCTACCGCGGAGGTGTTAACGCAGATAAAAGATTGATCAGTATCAATAAGTTCGTTGGCGCGCACCAGCACCTCAGAATCGAACACCACATCACCATTCATCCAGAGCACACCACCTGGAGGTGCGAGGCGCAGTGCTTTTAGTAGGCTTCGATTGGTGTTGGTTTGGTCGTAGTTCTCATTGTAGATATATGAAACATTGGGGAATGCTTCGAGGATTAACTCAAGTTTGAAACCGACGACAGTGGTGACGCGCAAGTTGTCACCAAATACGGTGGTTAGGTTGTCAAGCTGCTGGCGCATGATGGTGCGACCATCGATAAGCGGTGTCAGGGGCTTCGGCCAGGGCTTACCCAAGCGAGTGCCCATTCCAGCAGCCAAAATCACCGTATGCACGGTCATGCTTCTCCTTCTGATATTTGCCGAACCCTGCTTAATTCTTGCAGCGCGCGGTCATGCTCGCTTATTTCAAACCGGGTCTGTTGCCAGAATCTCTCGGTGCTTTGCCCCGGCTCTAAGCCGTCAAAATAAAAGTCGCGGAGCTCGCTGCGAGCGGCTTGCTGCTGGTCATCAGAGATGATAACTGCGAGGTCGGTTGCCAAAGTTGCGATGGTGTCCTGGTCCAAGATGTGCGCACCGGCTGCTACTGGGGTATCCAGAAGCAATTGCGCGCGGTTGGTTCGGCGATCGCAAAGCACGATTGGAGCCTGCGGGCGCAGGTATAGATGATCCAGCGTCACACTTGAAACATCCGCTATCAACAGGTCAGTTCCGCGGATGATTCCGAGCACATTCGCGTCAAGCATGACTCGGTGGCCGGCATTCGGATCATTGGAGTTGGCACTATCAAGCAGGGCCAGGATTTTGCGGTGGCTGGTTTTCACGGCTGAATTATCGGAGTCCGCGACCCGCGGATGTGGCTTGTAGATTACCCGACAATTGGTCAGTGATAGCGCTGCGGAAATAATGCTAGGGCCGTAAACGTCAATCGATGTGTAGTTATTCGCGTCATCCTCGCCTTCCCAAGTGGGTGCGTACGTGATGGTTGTGCCGGAGAACTCAGCAAGTGGATTTGGAACCGCAAGATCCAGTTGCGGCCTTCCGACCCGGGCTAGATGCGTGATATCAAACCAAGTTAATGCAGCAGCGTGTCGGCGCACGGCGGCTGGCCCGGCGACGAAAACTTTGTCGTATGCCTTTGCTTGGTTACTCACCATGCAGATTTTGTCGCTCTCGCCGTGGTTCAGATGAATATGAACCGCCTGTTGAAAAGCGAGGGATTGAAAGTTGGTGAATCCGTTGTTGACGTACATGACCGCGTGGAAATCGGCGCGGTCATAAAGGGCCATGAGGTCTTCGTAGCTTGGCACTAACAAGATTGGCAATGAGGTCGCGCCCTGCAGGGCTTGGTAAGTGTCGATTTGACGCACCACGACGATAGTGCGTTCGGTCGTACTTGCCTCGAAGATTGGGAGCCACTGGGTTAACTGGTAGAGCTTTGGGGGTCCGTCGGCAAAGTGGATTGCGATATCTGAAGTGGGGACGTTGCTTAGATCGAAGCCTTCGGGCTGGACCGCCCCGAAATCGCGCAGGCGGC
>JBIIOU010000187.1:0-3975 GCA_044336815.1 Candidatus Nanopelagicales bacterium
AAGCCGCGATGGCGGTCAGAAGGGCCCCGATGTAGAACCGCGGCCTATTCCCGGTACGGATGCGGAACCCCCTAGCAACGATGTGTTGAGCGTCCGGAGCATAACCCGATGGCCCTGCCTTGGGTGGGCTAACCAACGGATAATTTTCGAATAAGGCAGGTTAGGCGCGCGGTGCACAGCAGGTGTCCGGCATCGTCGGTAATGGTGATGCTGTAGGTGGCCACGGTCTGGCCCTCATGCAGGGGGGTTGATACGCCGGTCACCAGGCCACTTCGCGCGCCCCGGTGGTGCGTGCACGAAAGGTCGACGCCCACCACCATGCGACCTGGTCCGGCATGGATTCCGCCAGCGATAGAACCCAAACTCTCAGCAAGAACCGCGCTGGCCCCACCATGTAAGAGGCCATAAGGCTGGGTATTGCCTTCCACGGGCATGGTCGCGACCACCCGCCCGGGCCCAGCCTCGGTCACCACGATCTGCATTCGCTCGGCCAGTGCTCCGGCCCCGGCGCCAGCCAAATCGCGAAGTAGGGCCGAGTGGCCCTCGGTGGATTCACTCATGGGCAAACTCTATGGCCATTTCACCGGCGACGTCAGATCAGATGACTAAGCGCCTTTAGGATCAATGGGTGACGAAAATCCGGCTATTGCTACTTGATGGCCATTCACTTGCTTATCGGGCCTTTTATGCGCTTCCAGTCGAGAATTTCTCAACTTCTACCGGGCAGCCCACCAATGCCGTTTACGGGTTCACCTCAATGCTGATCAACGTGCTGCGCGATGAGCAGCCAACACATGTGGCGGTCGCCTTCGATGTTTCGCGCCACACCTTTCGCACGGAGGAGTTCCCCGCGTACAAAGCAAATCGCGCGGCCTCACCCGCGGAGTTCAAAGGCCAGGTCGACCTCATCCAAGAGGTCGTGCGGGCAATGGGTATCCCGGCGGTTCAATGTGATGGGTTCGAAGCTGACGATGTTATCGCGACTTTAACCGGTCGGGCCCTGGTTGCCGGTGGAGAAGTATTCATTGTCACCGGGGATCGTGATGCCTTCCAATTGGTAAACGATCAGGTCACCGTCCTGTACCCAAAAAAAGGCGTCTCCGATCTTGCGCGCATGACACCAGGTGCGGTGCAGGAGAAATATGGCTTGAGCCCGACGCAATATCCAGATTACGCGGCACTTCGAGGTGACCCGAGTGACAACCTTCCAGGTATCCCAGGTGTCGGTGAGAAAACCGCCGCCAAATGGATCAACGAATACGGCTCACTTGCGCAGTTGATAGATCGGGTGACCGAGGTACCCGGCAAGGCCGGTGATGCACTTCGTAGCGCATTGCCTCAGGTCATTATTAACCGCGACCTAACCGCGCTTCGCGCTGATGTCCCAATTAATCTGGCAATCCCCGACTGCGAATTGCGGGCGTGGGATGAGGCTGCAGTTGAGCAGGTGTTCGAGGCTTTGCAATTTCGGACCCTTCGGGATCGGCTTTTCACCGGGCGCCCTAAAGCAACCAAAGGCACCGGAACGCAGGTGATCGGTGGTGCTGTGATGTCAGAGCGTAGGTCGATCACGGCGGTTGCTATTGCCGGATCGGCCGCGAAGGGTTGGTTGGCTGGGTTGCACCCACCGTGTTCGGTCGCGTTCGCAGGGGTCTGGGGGCGCGGGGTTGGGGTTCTGGACGCTGTCGGCATCGTCGACTCGGTCGGTACGGCGGCAGTCATCGAAGTCACTGATCGTGCGGCCAAGAGCGCGGTCCTTGAGTGGTTAGCTGATCCGGGGATATCGAAGTGGGCACACGATGCGAAAGGTCCTGCGCTAGCGCTGGCCAGCGCCGATTCGACCATTGAAGGTTTGGCATTTGACACCGCGTTAGCCGCCTACATAGTGGCGCCCGGCCAACGCTCCTTCGTCCTCGCTGATCTGGCCCAGCGGTTGCTCGGCCGCGAGTTGCTCACCGAGACAACCAGTGACCAATTGAGTTTTGACGATGCGCAGTCACATGAGGGGCTCGCAGAGCAAGCGGCCGTGATCGGGGAGTTGACACTCGAATTAACGAAGACCCTTGAAAGTGAAGATGCACTGAAAGTTCTCACCGAGATTGAACTGCCACTTGTCGATGTGCTTGCTCGAATGGAGCACGCCGGTATCGCCGTTGATACAGCACAGTTGCAAAGGCTCTCAGCTGAATTTGGTGCGACGATGCATGAGGCAGAAGCACTAGCCCATGAAATCGTCGGGCGCCCATTCAACCTAGGTTCACCGAAGCAACTTCAAGAAGTTCTTTTTGTTGACCGAAACTTGCCAAAAACAAAGAAGATCAAGACCGGCTACACCACCGATGCCGAAGCCTTGCAGGGACTTTATGCCCAAACGAGTGATCCCCTGATCGAGCAACTCCTCAATTGGCGTGACAGGTCGAAGCTTCGGCAAACCGTGGACGGGCTTTTACCGCTGGTTGACGTCAACCAGCGAATTCACACGACTTTCAATCAGACCACAACCTCAACTGGTCGCTTATCAAGCACTGATCCAAATCTGCAGAACATCCCGATTCGAACTGAAGCAGGGCGCCGGATTCGAGAGTGTTTCGTCGTGGGAGCGGGCTACGAAGGTTTAATCACGGCGGACTACAGCCAAATCGAAATGCGAATCATGGCGCATGCATCAGCGGACGCCGGTCTCATTGACGCTTTCATTAGTGGAGAGGATCTCCACACCACGGTAGCCAGCCGGGTCTTTGGAGTCGCCCGCGACGCCGTTGACCCTGAAATGCGACGACGCACCAAAGCAATGTCATATGGCTTGGCATACGGACTATCGGCGTTTGGGTTAGCGCAGCAGTTAGGTATTGGGCCGCAGGAGGCTGGTGCCCTAATGAATGAATACTTCAAACGGTTTGGCGGTGTTCGAGACTACCTAGCCGCGGTAGTCGAAGATGCACGGCAGACCGGCTACACACAAACCATGTTTGGACGACGGCGTTACCTGCCCGATCTCAATAGCGATAATCGCCAGCGCCGCGAAATGGCCGAGCGCATGGCATTGAACGCGCCGATTCAGGGCACGGCCGCCGATATCGTCAAACTGGCCATGTTGAGTGTGGATACCGCGATCAAATCTGAGAAGCTGCAAAGCCGGATGCTGCTTCAGGTTCATGACGAACTCGTACTCGAAGTGTTTCCTGGTGAACGTGTCAGGCTTGAGGCGCTGCTGCGTGAGGCCATGGCTGGAGCAGCCGTGCTATCAGTGCCATTGGACGTATCAATTGGGTTTGGGTCATCTTGGGATTCCGCCGCGCACTGAATTTGTCGTTACTTGGCCTTTGGATCGCAGCATTTAAGTTGACAGTCACCTGTATAGCCCTCGCAATAGCCCCGTCGGGCAGCGTGCGACCGCGTTGGCGTATCCTTTGCGGGTTACGCACAGGGCGGGGCCCCAGACCTAGTGGGTCAAGCAAGTTCTTAGGTTCAAGTCCAATAGGGCCGGGCCAAGGCACCGGTGCGAAGCGCCGTCGGATTCAGTTCCCTGTATCCCTATCCACCGGAGCCTTTTACTCCATGACATCCACCTCAGTATCAACAAGTCCCCAGGTTGCAATTAATGACATCGGCACGGCTGAGGATTTCCTCGCCGCAATCGATCTAACTATCAAGTACTTCAATGATGGTGACATCGTCGAAGGTACCGTCGTGAAAGTTGACCGCGACGAAGTGCTTCTCGATATCGGCTACAAGACCGAGGGGGTTATCCCCTCGCGTGAGCTTTCCATCAAGCATGACGTTGATCCTGGCCAGGTCGTATCCGTGGGCGACCACGTTGAAGCCCTGGTCCTACAAAAGGAAGATAAAGAAGGTCGCCTGATTTTGTCCAAGAAGCGCGCTCAGTATGAACGCGCCTGGGGCACGATCGAAAAGATCAAAGAGGAAGATGGTGTCGTAGAAGGCCTCGTGATTGAGGTCGTCAAGGGTGGTTTG
>JBIIOU010000189.1:0-3906 GCA_044336815.1 Candidatus Nanopelagicales bacterium
TTTCGGTGGGTTCGAATCGCACCCTTCGGATTGCCGGTGGTACCACTTGAATAGTTCAGTGAGACCAATGCATCAGGATCTACATTAAGTAGCAATGGCTCAGTTGATTGGTTTTCGAGAAATCTCTCATATGGCGTGGCCCCGTCGGCACCGCCAGCACCGCCATTGATAACAATGACGTGATCTACCATCGCTCGCACGCCCTCGGCATCGTCCCAGAACTTGGCATCAAGGATCAAAGCTCGCGGGGTGCAGTCGGTCGCAATACGCACCCAATCGGTTGGGTGTAATCGGTAGTTGAGCGCCACTCGGCATAAGCCGGCGGTGCTGATGCCTAAGTCGGTTTCGATATACGTATTTTGATTTGACTGAAGGTCAAGTACGCGGTCGCCAGTCTCCAGGCCAAGGGCCCTCAGGCCGCGGGCAAGTTGCATGACACGTGAGCCGGTGCGCCCAAAAGTACTTGCGCCTTCTGGACCGTCGAGAGCAATACGGTCGCGGAACTGAAGCATTGATCGTGCTACGAGCCGGCCGACATCCATCTAGCGCCCCTCTACTTGCTGCAGTGAATTTACATCAAGTGCATCTGCGTACATGGCGTCCAATATCCAGCAGCCATCGTCTAATACGGCAACAGGATTTAGATCGAGTTCGAATCCAGTTGGCCACTCGCGGGTACAACTAGCCAGCTGGAGCACCATTCGGACGAAAGCCTCGAGGTCACTCGGAGCTGCGCCACGCGCCCCAGCAAGCATCAAGGCAAGGGCGGTCTCGGCGATCATTTCGCGCACATCGAACTCATCAACTGGGAGTAACCGAACCGCCGCATCGGCGACGATCTCGGTAAGCACCCCGCCAACGCCAATTGTTAGTACTGGCCCAAGTGCACTTGGGGTAACACCCACAATTGCCTCGACCCCACCTTGAACAAATCTTTCGACCAGTACCTGGCCCCCGAGTGCTTCCAAACGAGTGAATACATCAACCGCATTTTTTTCAGTCACTCCCAGAACCACCCCGCCCGCATCACTTTTATGCAGGAGTCCAGGCACTATGGCTTTGCAGACAGCTAATCCACCAACTTGGGAAATGGCGTTTACTGCGTCGGATGCACTGCTAACCAGCACCGACTCAGGAACAGGCAATCCGGCCGCCGCGAGAATTTGCTTTACCTGTTTTTCAGAAGCTCCCACCTCCGGCACCTGCGCGATGGAACCAGCTGGAATGACTCGGGTGCGTCGCTGCGAGGTGGCGTGCAAAGCCTGCAAAGCGGCTACCGCTCTTTCGGGTGTTGGATAAACGGGCACCCCATTGGCCGCTAGAACCGCAGTACCTTCGGGCGCGAGGGAGGCAGCACCGGTTCGTACCGCCAGTACAGGTAGCCCGGTACGAGTTCGTACGGCGCCGAGGGCGCGAGCAATTCGGGTTACATCCGCACCAACCAAGACAGCGAAACAGGCGACAATTGCATCAACGCCTGGATCGGCAGCCAATCGGTCAACACACTTCTCAAATAGTCCTGGCTCAGCCATTACCGCCGCAGTGACATCAACAGGATTAGTCGCATTGCCATAACTGGGCACGACCGCACTTAAGTCAGCAATGGTTGCGGGTTCAAGTTCAGCAAGTTGCATTCGGCAGGCCTCGATCGCATCGGCCGCCAAAATTCCGCTGCCACCTGAGGTGGTGACAATCCCGATCCGCTTTCCGAGCATGCGCGCACCGGTCGCAAATAGCGCCCCCGCGTCCAGCAATGCGTCAATATCAGCAACGCGTGCGATGCCCGCCTGCCGAAGTGCCGAATCAACGACTTTGTCCGCAGACGCAAGTGCGCCGGTATGTGAGGCCGCGGCCTTCGCCCCTGCCTCACTGCGTCCTGCCTTTATTACTGCAATTGGCTTCACCGCAGCAGCCTTGGCGAGTGCACTTATTTCACCTAATGACTCAATGTACATAAGCACGGCATCGATCGATGGGTCATCAACTAACCTCGCAGCGACATCGACAGCGGTGACATCGGCTTCATTGCCGGTTGTGACTGCAATGCCAATTGGTACGCCACGCTCAATGCCTAGTGAGAGCGCACCAAAGCCAAGGGCGCCTGATTGACTAACGAGCGCAACATTTCCCGCGGGTATCGGCGTCGACGCCGCCGAGAACACCGGACTAAAGGTGGCTAGTACCCGAGCTGGTCCGCCCACCGCACCGATGCAATTAGGACCGACCAAACGCATGCCGTGCGCGCGCGCAACTCGCACCAACTCCGCCTGCGCCTTAGCACCGTCCGCACCGGTCTCGGCAAATCCCGACGACATCACAATGCACACTGAAGTGCCTGCTTGGGCGCATTCGGTGACGGCCGCGAGTACTGCTGAGGCGGGCACCATTACCAGCGCCAAGTCCACAGACCGTCCGATTTCGGCTATGCAACTGAACGCCGGCAGCCCCATTATTTGGCCACCTCTGGGATTAACAGGTGCGATAAAGCCCGGGTACTCATATTTTTGCAAGTATTCGATGGGCAGCCGACCCATCGCTCCGGGTCTATTGGTGGCACCAATTACCGCGATCGAGTCAGCCGCCCAAATTGCCCGCAGATCGCTCACGGGAGGATCGCGATCCCTTCTATTTCCAGCAACGCTGCGTCGTCATAGAGCCGGGTTACCCCGATCAAGGTCATAGCTGGGTAATCACGACCGATGAGCCGCTGCCAGATCTGCCCGATTTCTTTAGCGTGCCCGCGATAGTCAACCGGATCAACCGAATAGATGGTCAGTTTCGCCAACTGCGATGGGGTGCCGCCGGCCGCCTCAAGGGCTACCAACAAATTTGTGAGCACCTGCTCGAATTGCTCGACAATGGTTTCGCCGACAATTGCGCCATCGATATTCGAAGCGGTCTGCCCAGCTAGTAACACCAAAGTGGTGCCCTCAGCAACCACCACATGGCTAAAACCGATGGGTGGGGCGAGTTCGGGCGGGTTGATCCTTCGCACTGTCATAACTGCACCCTTCGGCCATCGATCGCTAGACTCCACCACTGCCTTAGGGCAGTTTCTCGCCAGGGGGACCGAACAGGAGAGTGCAATGCCGATCCCACCAAGCCTCCTCAATTATTTCACCGACCCGGGCATAACGCGTATCCTTGTCGATCGACAATAATACGACACATGAGCACCCCCCGTCCTGTTCTTGCAGCAGCCCGCCGGACTCCCTTTGGGAGGTATCGCGGTGGCCTGTCTGGCATCCGCACCGATGACCTCCTGGGTCAAACGATCGCGGCACTTATCGCCGCCACCCCGGAACTGGACCCAACTCAAATCGATGACGTCATCATGGGCGACTCCAACGGAGCCGGCGAAGACAACCGCAATGTCGCCCGGATGGCTGCATTACTTGCTGGTTTACCGCTGACCGTGCCCGGAGTCACCGTCAATCGTCTCTGCGGCTCCGGTGCCGAAGCCATCGTCCAAGCGGCCCGGGCCGTTCGAGCCGGTGACATGGACATGGTGCTCGCTGGCGGAGTTGAAAGTATGAGCCGGGCGCCCTATGTGCTACCTAAATCAGATAAACCTCTCGATCCGGCAATGCGGCTCGAGCAAACCACCGTCGGCTGGCGGATGATCAACCCCGCCTTCCCGGCGCACTGGACCGACAGCCTTGGAGCCTGCGCGCAGCGCAGCGCTACCGCGCGGGGCATTGGTCGCGCTGAGCAAGACGATTGGGCGGTGCGTTCACATGAACTTGCGAGCACCGCTTGGGCCAAGGGCTACCACGATGGCTTCGCCTTCGCGGTTGACGGCGTCAGCATTGACGAATCCATCCGAGCCGACTGCACCGCCGAAACCCTGGCACGCTTGAAGCCGGCATTTACCACCGACGGCACCGTGACGGCGGGTAACTCATC
>JBIIOU010000192.1:0-3866 GCA_044336815.1 Candidatus Nanopelagicales bacterium
TTAGCGGTCCTTGGGCTTACAGGCCTCATCATGTTGCAAACTCAGTCACTTTCGGTATCCCCAGGCGGGGCGGTGAACTCGATTGGTGCAACAGCTCCAACAATAAATGAAATGCCAACCTCGCAGGCAACAGTTGACCCACCCACTTTGCCAATACCCACATTCAAAAACATTGTTTTCGTGCTCGCCGACGATCTTGATAGCGCCTTATTTCAACAAGTACCCCGCCTAGCTGCACTCTCCGACAAGGGCATGACATTCACTAACCACGTAGTTACCGATTCGCTGTGCTGCCCGTCAAGAGTGTCAATATTGCGAAGCCAATACGTGCACAACCACCTAGTGGTCTCAAATAGCCAAGTAAGTGGCGGAGGCTGGCCAACGTTTGCAGCGCGCGGTGAGCAAAATGACTATCTACCGACTTGGTTGCAGTCCGCCGGGGTCACCACAGCGCTCATTGGCAAATTCCTCAATGAGTACCCGAGCGGCAAGATCAAGGAGGTACCGCCCGGCTGGAATACGTGGGTGGTACCCACTGTCGAACGAAAGAGCTTGAAGCCCTGGCAGGCCTACACCGGCTACAACTACACCCTGAATATCAACGGCGTACTTCGAGACTACGGATCAACGATAACTGATTTCCTGCCTGATGTTTTGACCCAGCAAGCCACCGATTTCATTACTACCGCAGCCACCCCGTTCTTCCTAGAACTGGCAACATTTAGCCCACATGATCCTGCACCGGTAGCAGATCGTCATAGCCTCGATCACCCATTCACCGCGGTGCCGCGCACCCCATCATTTAATGTCGCTGGGATCGGCGAAGCCCCATGGCTCTCACAATTCCCGGTCATCCCAGATAAGCGCATTGCAATATTCGATAAACTATGGCAACAGCGAGCGCGCTCGGCTGAATCCGTCGCCGACGCTGTTGACTCAGTCCTTGCAACTTTGGCTGCGACCGGTCACAGCGATGACACGCTGGTGGTTGTCACTTCCGATAACGGCTTTCACGCCGGGGTTCATCGACTACCTAAAGGAAAGCGCACCGCTTATCGCGAAGATACAGTGGTTCCGCTGGTGCTAATTGGTACCGGGATTCCCCCCGGCACCAAAGTTGACGCCATGACTTCAACTGTTGATTTCGGTGCTACGTTCACAAAGATCCTCGGTGCACAAGCCCCCACGTGGGTTGATGGGCGAGACCTATCTCCGTTTTTAGCCGGACAACGCCCCACAAACTGGCGGACCGGAGTGATTTCGGAGAGCATGGGGGTCTCACTGCCAGGTGACCCTGACTACTCGCCCTTCAGCCCGCCTAGCTTCACTGCACTTCGTACCGAAAAGTGGCTTTACACCGAATACGTCGATGGCGGTATCGAGCTCTTCGATCGCACGATGGATCCGTACGAGATGAATAACATCGCGGCCACCGCTAACCCCACTTTGCTGAATCAGCTACATGCGCAACTTCAAGCACTTCACTCTTGCAGTGGCGCTACCTGTCTAGTCGCCGACAGTATGCCGAATTAGAGCGCTTGCTCCAAGTCTGCGATTAAGTCCGCAATTGATTCGATACCAACTGACAGCCTGATCAAATCAGCCGGTACCTCAAGTGGGGTGCCCGCTGCTGATGCGTGGGTCATGCGCCCCGGGTGTTCTATCAGTGATTCAACTCCACCCAAAGACTCCCCCAAGGTGAAGACTTTTGTTTTCGCACAAACCGCAAGTGCTGCATCTTCGCCTCCAGCGACCCGGAACGAGACCATGCCACCAAAATCACGCATTTGCCGCAGAGCGACTTCGTGTCCCGGATGGTTTGGTAACCCCGGCCACATCACGTCGAGCACCTTCGGATGCGAGGTGAGGAGTTCAACTACAGCGCGCGCATTTGCACAATGTCGATCCATCCGAACGCCAAGGGTTTTGATGCCACGAAGGACTAACCAGCTATCAAATGGTCCTGGAACCGCGCCCATTGCATTTTGATGGTAGCGCAGCTTTTCAATTAACTCTGGGTCGACGGCTACCAGGCCCCCGCCAATGACGTCACTATGCCCACCAAGATATTTTGTGGTGCTATGGACGACAATGTCGGCACCGAGCAGCAGCGGCTGCTGCAAATAGGGCGATGCGAAAGTGTTGTCGACAACCAGCAACGCCCCGGCACTATGCGCGACATCAGCTAAGGCCGCAATATCAGCAACATTTAGTAATGGGTTCGTGGGAGTTTCTACCCAAACGAGTACGGTCTTGCCCGGAATGATCGCCGCCGCGACCGCATCAGGATCTGTCACCGCGGCCGGAGTGTGCTCAACTCCCCAAGGGCCAGCGACACGGGCGAAAAGCCGGTAGGTACCGCCGTACGCATCATCAGGTATCACCGCGTGGCTCCCGGGTCGAGCCAGGGTTCGAATGATGGTGTCCTCGGCGGCCAATCCCGAGGCAAATGCGAGGCCGCGGGCACTCTCAATGCCCGGTGCCTCCAAAGACGCAAGACACTCCTCGAGTGCAGAGCGCGTCGGGTTACCACTGCGTGAGTACTCATAGCCACCGCGGAGCCCGCCCACTCCGTCTTGGGCGTAAGTTGAAACTTGGTAGATCGGCGTTACAACCGCGCCGGTTAAGGCGTCTGGCTCTTGCCCAGCATGGATCGCCCTGGTCTCAAATCCTCCCGTGGCGACATTGCCCGCGCCTGAATCACTCATACCTCGTACCCTACGCGTATGAGTATTTTTGGATCCAGTAAGTCCCGAATGGTCGACCCTTCCGATGCTCTGCCCGGCCACCTTGAACCCATATTCACCATTACCGATGAACATGCGGTTATCGGGAGTTCACTCATTGGCCCATGGGCCGCGGGTAGCGAGCGC
This sequence comes from Candidatus Nanopelagicales bacterium, assembly GCA_044336815.1. Lineage (GTDB taxonomy): Bacteria > Actinomycetota > Actinomycetes > S36-B12 > S36-B12. Next base: position 2,874 of record JBIIOU010000192.1, read on the forward strand.
ATCTACTTGGCTATGGGTTGTTTTTGGGGAGCCGAAGAAATCTATTGGCGCCTACCGGGGGTGCTATCCACCAGCGCTGGATACATGGGTGGGATCTCACCTAACCCGACCTACGAAGAAGTCTGTACCGGACGCACCGGCCATACCGAAGCCATCTCGGTCACTTACGACCCAGCCGTGCTGAGCACCTACGAACTACTGAAAGTCTTCTGGGAGAGCCACGACCCCACTCAGGGCTATCAGCAAGGTAACGATGTTGGCACGCAGTACCGCAGCGCTATTTTCTATACGAATGACGAGCAGCGCGACCTAATTGAGCGCACCCGCGACGCGTATGCCAAAGTCATTTCAGATCGCGGCTACCCAGCAATAACAACACAAATTGGCCCCGCTTCCGCGCAGATCTATTACTACGCGGAGGACTACCACCAGCAGTACCTGTACAAAATTCCGAACGGCTACCGTTGCCACGCCAACACGGGTTTGGCCCTGCCGGCAATTAGCTAGCCCGGATAAAATTGGTGGAGTCGCTCGCGTTGTAGGTGCCGTTGCATGGTGCCGCATCACGCGCCCGACCCTTCGACCTGCTGAAACCATCAAATATAGCGCTCAAAATGACGGTTCGAGCAGGTTGAAGACCCTGCGGTGACGGTTCGAGCAGGTTGAAGACCCAGCGGTTGACCATGTGCTCGCAGTGCCTTGATACCTGCTGTCACCGTGACATTTCTATTCAGGGTTGAGCCAAAATTTGATCACTTCGATAGATAACCCAAAACATCTTGGCGAGTGATAACCCCGGTCGGCATGCCGTCATCGACGACCACGGCAGCAGCAGATGCCTCTAGGGCATGAACTGCGACCTGGATCGGCTCACCCGCCCCAATCATCGGCAGCGCAGCAGACATATGCATTGCCACCGGATCAGCAAGTTGTGCCCTCCCATTAAACAGTGCATCGAGCAGGTCGCGCTCAATTACCGCGCCAACAACTTCG
>JBIIOU010000191.1:0-3866 GCA_044336815.1 Candidatus Nanopelagicales bacterium
AAAGACATCGTGGTAGGTGCTGCGGTGGCCAGCGTTTCTGACTCGCGGGCGTGGGTTATGCGCCTTGCGGTCGATCCCACGCGTCGTGGCGAGGGTGTGCCCTCGGCGCTGCTCACCCATCTCGAGGGGACGCTGGTCAATTCGGGTGTGGCAACCATTTCCTACCTGCTTGCCGAGGAGGAGATGGTTTCCGAGGGTCTTGCCAGGGCCGGTTACACGCGCCACGAGGCGGCTGCCTACTGGGAAAAGCGCGAGGCGTTCACGCCCGGCGAGGCCACCACCCTCAACGCTCTCGGTGGTCGGGTTTTGACGCGAGACCTGTGGCAGCGCCTGGCGGGCATGCACGACGAAAAAGAGATAATCGATAAACGCGTAGTCATGCCGCTAAGCAACCCGGAGCGAGCGTCGGCCCATGGCGTGATTTCACCGCACGCCATTGTGCTATTCGGCCCTCCGGGAACAGGTAAGACAACGTTCGCCAGAGCCATTGCGTCACGACTAGCTTGGCCATTTGTGGAGATCTTCCCCTCACGACTAACCGCGGAGTCGGCAGGATTGGCACAGGCACTGCACGACACTTTCGCACTCATCGACGAGCTTGAGAAGGTCCTCGTGTTTATCGACGAGGTGGAGGAGATCGCCTCAGCTCGTGAGGGTGTCAGCAAAAGCCCGGCCCATGGCGTGACCAATGAACTGCTCAAGATCATCCCCGCCTTCCGGCAGCGCGACACTCGTTTACTTGTCTGCGCGACAAACTCCGTGCGCTCACTCGACCAGGCCTTCTTGCGTCCAGGTCGATTCGATTATGTGATCCCCATTGGACCACCCGATGCCACCGCGCGTGATGCGATCTGGCGATCATTCGTCTCGCGGTCATCGCGTGCGGATATTGATATCTCAGCGCTCGTTGAGGCTTCAGAGTATTTCACGCCCGCCGACATGGAGTTCTCCTCACGATCAGCAGCCCAGGCGTCATTTGAGCGCGAGATGCTCAGTGGTGATGCCAGTGGGCAGGTTGGCGCCTCCACCGAGGACTACCTGAGCGCCATCAGCCAGACGCGACGAACGGTCTCCGATCTTGACATAAAGTGCTTCGGCGAGGACATCGCGCTTTTCGGACGGCTGTGACCGCAGCTGGCCGAAAAGGAGCAAGAGGAGTAACAGCCCTAGTTCCTACTAAGGCACAACGCGTCCGGACACCTCGCGGTAGCCGACCGCCACGACGGCCTCGACCGGCTGAGCCGATCTGGAACGGATAAGTACTTGGTAGGTCCCGCCGACGCCCGCACCCGACACTCGCGCGAGGTAGAGGTACTTCGTCCCCGAGTATGGCTCGAGGAAGGGCGAACGCTCCACCGGCTTAAGAATCGTCCGCGTCCCACGGGGGTCAGTAATGATGACCTCCGGTAAGGCGGTCGCCGCGAGTAGGTTACCGGGTGATTTGTCGGCGATGAGCAATTGAACATCTCGTCGCTGGCCATCACGTAGGCCGAACCGAAACCCGCGGGTGTCCTTGCCCTGGACTTTGGCATAAACGGCGAAGGAGACGGTGCCGTCTACGAGGAGCGGGCCGCGGTCAGGTGTCGGGTTTGCTGCCGTGAGTTGAACCGGCTGGTGGGCCTCCGCCGCCGAGGTGCCAGCGAGTACGACGGTGACAGACACGAGGAAAACGAACAGGGCGCGACGCATGAGTAGATTATCTCGGCTCCAGTTCAATATCGCCGAACGGACTCATTAGCGCCACGAGGATCTAAGGTCGCTGCACCGCAGAGTACAAGCTTAGGGCGCCTGCTGGCTCTTTAACGACACCAACCGGTACCTCAAAAGTGTTGAGCACATGCAGGGTGAGCATCTCGGCCGGCGGTGTTCATGCCGTCGACACTCGCGGCAGCTCACGGGGTATCTCGCACTGGGGGAAAACTCATGCACTGGGTGAAGTCGAGGCTTCGGCCGCCAACGACGGAGCCATCCTCGGCGATACCCCAATACCCGTTGCCCACCGCCGCTAGTGCTAGGCGGAACTGCAAATTAGATGCATGCCCGCCCGCGTTAGTGCATTCTTGGTACATGATTGGTAAGAAATGATCCGCGACTTCGTCTTGATGGCCGACGGGGAACGACTATCCGTCACGCTCTTTTTGCCGGCCAAGCAACCAGCGCCATGCATCCTTGAGGCTTTGCCGTATCGCAAGGACGATATGACTGCTAGTTGGCGGCCTGAATATGAAAGATTTGCGGCAGAGTTCGGTTACGCCGTTGCGCGGGTCGATGTTCGAGGCACCGGCAGTAGCGGTGGCCTAGCTACTGACGAGTACCAAATTGCGGAGCGAAGTGATCTCACTGAGGTTATTGCGTGGCTTGCAGCGCAATCATGGTGCACCGGCAATATCGGGATGTTTGGAACTTCGTACGGCGGCTTCAATTCCTTCCAACTTGCCTGCGAGCGACCAGCGCATTTGAAGGCCATTGTGCCCATCTACGCCACCGATGATCGATTCACTGACGACGTGCATCAGATGGGAGGTGCCCGCAAGTGGCTCGACATCGTTGACTATTGCCATTACATGGCTCCCATGAATTTATTGCCCCCGGTACCCGAGATTTGGGGCGATACCTGGCGTGCGGAATGGCTGCGACGAGTGGCTGAGAATGAGCCTTGGCTTTTCACTTGGCTGGCTCACCCTGAAGATGATTCATATTGGCGCCAAGGCTCGGTCCGCCCCGATTACGAACGTATCAATATCCCGACGATGATCATTGCGGGCTGGGCCGACGGGTACCGGAATACCTCATTTCGTACCGTCGCCGCAATTAATGCCCCGACTCGCCTACTTGCTGGCCCCTGGGCGCACGCCGCACCGAGTTCGAGCGCGCCTGGTCCGCGTATTGACCATGTTGCCGAGATGGCGGCTTTCTTTGATGAGCACCTTCGCGATGGCGAGACAACGTGGGAGTTACCACATACCTGGTTCTGCCGTTTCTCGCATGCACCAGACCCGGTGCTTGACACGGTGCCGGGCCAATGGCGTTCCGACAGTTGGCCGTCGAGTCGTTCGAGTGAACGCAAGATCACGTTAGCCGACCAACCTACTTATGTTGTGATCCCCGATGTCGGCATGGCCGCCTGGATTTCCTGCGCAGGGCACCTGCCATACGGCCAGCCTGATGATCAACGATTTGATGATGCAGCGAGTATCACTTGGGATATTGCAGTAGATGAGCCGCTCGAGATCGCCGGCAGTGTGCACCTGCTGGCACACGTCACAGCGACCTGCCCACATCCGATCATTGCGGTTCGCCTATGTGATGTGGCACCGGACGGCACCTCGACTCTGGTAAGTCGCGGCACGTTGCTGATCCGCCCAACCGGTGAAGTCGATGTAGAACTTGAAGCAACTGCCTGGCAGTGGCAAGCAGGTCATGCCTTGCGAGTCAGCGTCGCGGGCGCCGACTGGCCAAATGTCGTTGCGCCGGGCGGTCCGGGCACTCTCACCCTGCGCGGTGCCACCCTCACCCTGCCAATTTACGAACCTGACCCATCCCTACCTGTCCCCGCCTTCATACCGGGTAATGCGAAGTCAAGTGAAGATACCGAAGGAGTTATTTGGCAGATTGAGCGCGATGTCGTAAACCGCATCACCAGATGTGTAGTGGGTTCTGCGTCAACCTACGAAACCCCGTTCGGCACTGCGAGCGAGAGATATGACGGTTGGGTAAGTGTTGATACCCGTACTTTCGAACAGCGCGCCCACTCTGATGTGAAATTCACGCTGCGCTTTCCCGAGGTGAGCGCCACCGCGCATTCAATTATGGATGTGGTGACAGCGGGTGATACCTACGAAGTCACCATGGCCATCACCGTGCAT
>JBIIOU010000193.1:0-3860 GCA_044336815.1 Candidatus Nanopelagicales bacterium
ATGGAATTACCCGTATTGCCAGGCTCACGGGCGCGGTGGTCCCCACTCATAGGGGTCAAATCTTGGCTCAATCGCTGCAATGGCTTCGGCCAAAGTAAATGCACCGTCATACAGCGCCCTACCAACAATCGCACCTTCGATTCCCAAATGAACCATTTCTACTAACTTGTGAAGGTCTTCAAGTTTCGAAATACCACCCGAAGCGATTATCGGCTTCTTAGTAGCAGCGCACACATCTCGCAGGAGCTGAAAGTTCGGGCCGTGCATCGTGCCATCCTTGGTCACATCGGTCACCACATAGCGTGCGCAACCAGCTTCATCCAGACGGGCGAGCGTCTCCCAGAGGTCGCCACCATCTTGAGTCCAACCCCGCGCCGCCAACGTAGTGCCGCGCACGTCTAGCCCGACCGCGATTTGCTCGCCATACTCAGCAATCACTTTGGCTGTCCATTCGGGATCCTCGAGGGCAGCGGTACCCAAGTTGACGCGATCGCATCCGGTAGCAAGTGCCGCTTTTAGGGAAACGTCATCGCGAATGCCACCGGAAAGTTCGACTTTCGCGTGGTGGCGAACATCGACAACGACCCGCGCTAGCAAGCCCGCGTTATCGCCTTTGCCGAATGCCGCATCGAGGTCTACTAGATGGATCCAACTAGCGCCCTGATTGATCCAGGCCCGAGCAGAATCGAGTGGTGACCCATAGGCGGTTTCGGTACCGGCCTTACCTTGGACTAGACGCACCGCCTGCCCCTGGGACACATCTACCGCGGGCAGCAGGATCAGCTCTTTAGTCACGCCCCGAACCATACTTTGAGTCCTCCGAGAAGTGGCATGTGGACTATTAAAGTGATCTAACCCAAGACTGCAGCAAAGTCAGGCCCGCATCGCCAGACTTCTCTGGGTGGAACTGGGTAGCAACAAGTGGGCCATCTTCAACCGCGGCGACAAAGTCCGTGCCGTGGGTGCACCACGCAACAACCGGTGGCTGCCGGTTAAGAGCATTCTCGTTCGGCTGCCACTTAGCCACGCCAAAGGAATGCACGAAGTAAAATCTTTCATCAGTTAGGCCGGCAAAGATCTTTGAACTTGCAGGTGCCCGTACGGTGTCCCAGCCCATATGAGGCAAAATCGGGGCATTCAGCTGCTCCACCACCCCGGGCCATTGGCCAAGGCCCGCAACCTCGGTGCCGTGCTCCTCGCCCTTAGCAAATAAGACCTGCATGCCCACACAAATACCAAGTACCGGCCGCCCCTCGGTGATGCGTCTTTCGATTATTTGGTCACCTTGAACTTCAAGAATCCCCCGCATACATGCAGCGAACGCCCCAACACCTGGCACCACTAGTGCGTCAGCATTTACCGCGCTATCAAAATCCGAAGTAACCGTGACGGTTGCGCCCACTCTTTCAAGTGCGCGCTGCGCCGATCGCAGGTTTCCGGAACCATAGTCGAGAATCACAATCTCGCGAGTGCTCACTTGCTGACGCTACGCCTTGTTAGCGGTCAAGGTGCCCTTGGTTGAAGGCACTCCCACCACGCGAGCATCTCGAGCCACCGCGGCACGCAGGGACCGAGCAACCGACTTGAACTGGGCCTCAACCACGTGATGTGCATTGCGTCCAGAAATCACTCGAACGTGAAGGGTGATCTTCGCGGTAGCTACGATGGACTCCCAAATGTGTCGGGTCAATGTGGTGTCGTAGGAGCCGATTAGCTCAACAACATCAGGTTCTTCATGCACTAAGTACGGCCGCCCAGACAAATCAACCGCGGACTGAACTAAGCATTCATCAAGTGGCACCAAGGCATCGCCAAAGCGGCATAAACCGGCACGATCACCAAGAGCCTCATTCAATGCTTCGCCGAGGGCCAAGGCGGTGTCTTCGACAGTGTGATGCGCATCGACCTCTAGATCACCCTTGGTGGTTACGATTAAATCGAATCCTCCATGTTTGGCTAGCTGCGCCAACATGTGGTCAAAAAAAGGCACCCCGGTATCAATAGTGCTCACGCCGCTGCCATCGATGTTCAAGTCGACCAGCACCTGACTCTCCTTGGTACTTCGCTCAACGCGAGCCGTACGATTCATGATTGCCCTTCGTCACGTAGCGCGCTCATCAGCGCGGCCCTAAACCTATCGTTTTCAGCCGGGGTTCCGATACTCACTCGCAGATAACCTGCTGGGCCTGTCACCCGTATCAGTACTCCCTGATCAAGTAATCGTTGCCAAATTCGATCACGGTTACTAAAAGTACCAAAAAGAACGAAGTTGGCCTCGCTTACCGCGACCTTTAACCCCTGAGCGATAAGCCACTCCTGCAGCGCATCACGCTCCTGTCGAATTGTTGCGACTTGAGCCTGCAATGACTGAGAGTGAGCTAGCGCAGCTACCGCAACCGCCTGAGTCACAGACGAGAGGTGGTACGGCAGTCGCACCACGCTTAAAGCGGCGACCACGGCCGGATCGGCAGTAGCTGCGTACCCCAACCTGGTACCGGCCATCCCAAACGCCTTACTCATAGTGCGCGTAACAATCAGATTCGTGAACTCTGAAAGTAGTTCTAGTGCGGATGGGGTACCGGCCCGTCGAAATTCGGCATAAGCCTCGTCGACTATCAAGATTGCTCCGCACTCACGAGCGGTGGTAAGTAACTTTGTCAGTTCGGTAACACCCAGAGTGGTACCGGTCGGATTGTTAGGTGAAGTTACTAAAACCAAGGTGGGGCGATTCTCGATAATTTGCTGGCAGGCAGCCGCAATGTCAATTGTGAAATCCGCAAGCCGAGGAAAGGAGATGTAATTGGTGAAGGTATCGCGCGCATACTCCGGATACATCGAGTAAGTCGGGTCAAAACTCATCGCGAGGCGACCCGGACCGCCAAAGGCTAAGAACAGATGGTGCATTACCTCATTTGAACCATTCGCCGCCCATATCTGCTGCCAAGGGATCTGCACGCCGGATTCACGGTCAAGATAACCTGAAAGTGCTTGCCGCAGTTCCACCGCATCGCGTTGCGGGTACCTATTAAGCCCTTTGGCCACAATACGGACCGCCTCGGTAACCGCGTCTACAACTTCATCGGGCAACGGGAATGGGTTCTCATTTACGTTCAGGCAGACAGGTACATCCAACTGCGGTGCACCGTATGAGATAACTCCCCGCAAATCATCGCGAATTGGAAACTCGAAAGCAGCTGGCACGTCAACTAACTCCGCGTTCAGCCCGAATTCGTATTGCATCGCCATGAGCGGGGAGGTCTTCGGCCTGAGCCAGCGCGATGACGTGCCCCGCGACATCACTTAGAGCTGCCTCGTCGTAGTCGATGATGTGCACCCCGCGCAGGAACGATTGGACAGATAAGCCAGACGAGTAACGCGCACTGCCACGTGTCGGCAGCACGTGGTTAGAGCCGGCGCAGTAGTCACCGAGCGATACCGGCGACCACGTGCCAACAAATATTGCCCCGGCATTGCGCACGCGCATAGCAAGCTGACGCGCATTCGCAGTGTGAATCTCTAGGTGCTCCGCAGCGTAGGCATTTACCACTCGCAAGCCGGCCTCAATGTCATCTACTAGCACGATCGCACTCTGAACACCACTAAGTGCTTCAGTGATCCGTTCGATGTGCTTGGTATTGGCCACTTGGCGAACAACCTCTGCCGCAACAGCATCAGCAAGTGCTGCTGACGGAGTTACCAATACTGCTGCAGCCAAGACATCATGTTCGGCCTGACTTAGCAGATCGGCGGCAACATACCGCGGATCAGCGGTGTCGTCGGCCAAAATGGCAATCTCGGTCGGACCAGCTTCACTATCGATGCCTATCACCCCGCGCAGCGCCCTTTTGGCCGCCGTCACA
>JBIIOU010000036.1:0-14985 GCA_044336815.1 Candidatus Nanopelagicales bacterium
ACCGGCAGGTTTAAGGCCCCGGTGCGTAACGTGGACAGCACCGCGTAACTGCGCCGGAGTTAATTGCCTGTCACCAGAAGACCGCAATAATTACGTTTAACAACGTAAGAGCACCGATGATCGCCCAAAGCCCCACCTGAGGCGGCTTCTTCTTGCGGCCAATGAATGCTAATACCGCTATTACAACAACGACCGCTAACTTGACACTGATCTTGGTCATGTTCAACTGCTCATCTTCGAGGCTGCCCGATTCAGCTAAGCCCACCATGATCACACCTGTCAAAATCTGAAGCAGCGCGCCATCAAACATCGCTCGGTTCACGCCCTTGTCCGGCGCTTTGATCTGAACGATCACACCACCCAATAGGCTCGCTAAACCGACAAAGTGCAAGACCAGCATCACGTTGTAAAGGAACATCATCAGATTTACTCCCACTCAATCGTGCCCGGCGGCTTACTGGTGATGTCTAACGTAACCCTATTAATCTCTGGAACCTCGTTGGTGATGCGTGTCGAAATCCGAGCTAGAACTTCATAGGGAAGCCGAGACCAATCCGCGGTCATAGCATCTTCACTAGTCACTGGGCGAAGAACTACCGGATGGCCGTAAGTACGGCCATCGCCTTGAACTCCAACTGAGCGCACCTCTGCAAGCAATACCACCGGGAATTGCCACACGTCACGATCTAGCCCCGCCGCCGTCAACTCCTCGCGGGCAATTGCATCAGCAGCCCGCAAAATTCGTAGGCGGTCAGCATCTACGGCGCCGACTATTCGGATCGCCAAGCCCGGGCCCGGAAAGGGATGCCGCCAGACAATCGCCGGCGGTAACCCTAGATCGAGTCCGACCTGTCGTACCTCATCTTTAAACAGGGCGCGCAAAGGTTCGACTAGGCGAAATTTCAGATCATCGGGCAGCCCGCCCACATTGTGATGGCTTTTGATATTTGCGGTACCACTCCCGCCACCCGACTCGACGACATCTGGATAGAGCGTGCCCTGCACCAAAAAATCAACCGGCTGGCCGTCGGAGGACTCAACAATTCCTCGCGCGGCTTCCTCGAAAACTCTAATGAATTCACGGCCTATGATCTTGCGTTTCGTCTCGGGGTCGGTGACGCCAGCAAGCGCATTTAGGAAACGCTCAGCGGCGTCTGCGACCACAAGTTTGACCCCGGTAGCAGCCACGAAATCACGCTCGACTTGCTCAGCCTCACCCTTGCGTAGCAGCCCATGATCTACAAAAACGCAGGTAAGTTGATCACCGACCGCGCGCTGCACCAATGCTGCAGCAACAGCGGAATCGACTCCACCCGATAGGCCACAAACAACTCGAGCGCTACCAACCTGCTCGCGGATCGCCGCCACCTGCACATCGATGACATTAAGCATTGTCCAAGTTGGTTCAATGCCGGCTATGTCATAAAGGAAGCGCGTTAAAACAGCCTGACCATGCTCACTATGGAGCACCTCCGGATGAAACTGGACTCCAGCCATCCGCCGTTCAAGGTTTTCAAATGCCGCGACCGGAGCACCGGCCGAAACCGCACTTACCGTGAACCCGCCTGGAGCTTCAGCTACGCAGTCACCATGTGACATCCATACACTTTGCTCACTTGGCAGCCCGGCAAAAAGCGAACCGGGCGCCAAGACTTTCATTCCGGTGCCACCGAATTCGCGGAGCCCTGTCTCTTCGACTTTGCCGCCCAGTGACTGAGCCATAACTTGGAAGCCGTAGCAGATACCGAATACCGGAATCCCTAGGTCCAAGATTGCTTCATCAAAGCGGGGTGCACCGGCTTCGTAAACACTCGACGGGCCACCGCTGAGCACAATCGCGACGGGATTTCTCGCTGCTAAATCTGCCGCCTTTATGTTGTGCGGTACGACTTCAGAGTAAATATTTGCCTCGCGCACCCGCCGGGCAATCAGCTGGGCATACTGCGCACCAAAGTCGACTACTAAGACTGTTGGTTGCGCATCGGTCACCGCCGAAGCCTACGACCTCACTAAGGGCTGCAGGTCACTGAGTGTTGTTGCTGCTCAAATTGCGCGCCGCCGCTAATTTCCGAAAGCACCCAGGATCATAAAGGCGCCCACGATTACCAGATCAACCAACAACCCAACCACGACGGCGCTGATGATCCACCACTTGGCGGAGGTAGCGAGTTTGCGGGCCCTTGGCACCTCATCGGCCCGCAAGGCAGCGCCCGCCCGAAATGCCTGAATCACGGCAATTATCCCTAACGGCAAAAACCCAAAGGCGGAAACCAGGATCGCCCAACCTAGGTGTGGAGATGGCAATTTCCCCGAGTCGACTTTCTCGGGGGTATGCGCTGTATCAAAAATTGGGTCGCTGGCCATCGGGTGAACCCTATCCGGAAAAAAATTTTTGGGACAAAGAGCGAAATCTCTCATTCTTCTGTACCGTGACCTTCATCACAATCCCCGCGGGAAGGAACATTATGGCCCACATCACGGTGACCGTTGATGGCACTTCATACAAAGGCGAGGTTGAGCCACGCAAATTGCTCGTCCATTGGCTTCGAGAAGACATAGGCAGAGTCGGTACCGTCGTCGGCTGCGATACCTCCAACTGCGGGGCCTGCACGGTCCTATTAAACGGACGCAGCGTCAAATCCTGCAGCGTCCTTGCAGTTCAAGCAGATGGCAGCGAAGTCACAACTATCCAGGGCCTTTCCGATGGCAACGAGTGGCACCCGGTGCAAACCGCATTCAAGGAGTGTCACGGGTTGCAATGTGGGTACTGCACCCCGGGCATGGTGATGGCCACAGTTGATCTGCTCTCCGAAAATCCAACACCTTCAGAGCAGGAAATCCGCGAAGGGCTCGAAGGCAATCTTTGCCGCTGCACCGGATATCACAACATCGTTAAGTCAGTTTCATATGCCGCTGATCTCATGTCGGCCGGCCCCACGAAAGGTGCGAAATGACCGCTGCACTAGATACCGATACCGCACTCGGTAAGCCGATCCGGCGCAAGGAAGATGCGCACCTCCTGCACGGGCAAACAAACTGGACCGACAACATCCAGCTACCCGGCACTGTTCACATGGCAATTTTGCGCAGTCCGATGGCACACGCGAAAATTACAAAACTTGACGTATCGGGGGCCCTGAAGCAACCAGGTGTCGTAGCGGCGTACGGCGCCAAAGAACTCGGTGAGCTAAATGGCGGAGTACCGTGCGTCTGGCCGGTCACCGACGACATAAAGATGCCAGCTTTCCCAGCTCTAGCGATCGATAAAGTCCGCCAAGTTGGTGACTGCGTTGCAGTTGTACTTGCAACCAGTGTCGCTGCCGCTGTTGACGCGCTGGATGCCATCGAAGTCTCATATGAGACATTGCCCGCCGTTACTGACATGGAAGCAGCACTCGCAAGCGGCAGCGCACTTGTCCATGACGAAATCGAGACCAATGCTTGCTATGTCTACAAGATGCCATGCGGTGACTATGAGGCTTCACGGGCGACGGCCGACGTAGTTGTGGCTCGACGTTTTATAAACCAACGCCTAATTCCAACATTCATGGAGCCCCGCTCGGTGGTTGCCGCGCCAATGGGCATGAGCGACGAGATCACCATCTGGTCCTCAACCCAAATTCCGCACATACTTCGCGTACTACTGGCACTCGTTACTGGAATACCTGAAAACAATTTACGCGTTATCGCACCGGATGTGGGCGGTGGCTTCGGCGGGAAATTGCAGTGCTACCGCGAGGAAATCCTAGTCACGAATCTCGCGAAGAAACTTGGTCGGCCGGTTAAGTGGACCGAGACCCGAAGTGAAAACATGGTCGCGACCCACCATGGCCGCGACCAAATCCAAGATATTGAAATCGCCGCAACCAAGGACGGAAAGATACTCGGCCTCAAGGTCACACTCTTGGCCAATATGGGTGCCTACCTACAAATAATTACCCCCGGGGTTCCACTTCTTGGCATGTTCATGTACCCGGCGATTTACAAGATGGATTCCTATGACTTCACCTGCACGGGCGTGTTTACTAATAAGACTCCGACGGATGCCTATCGTGGTGCCGGCCGGCCTGAAGCCACCTACGCGATAGAAAGAATCATCGATGAGCTAGCGGCCGAGATCGGCATGGAGCCCATGGAGTTGCGTAAGAAGAACTGGATTACGCACGATGAATTCCCCTACACCACTATCGCAGGTCTCACTTACGACACCGGTAACTATGAGGCGGCGACCGAAAAAGCTCTCGCCATGTTTGATTACGACGGACTACGGGCTGAACAAGCGCAGCGTCGGGCATCTGGTGATCCTGTGCAGCTCGGCATTGGCATCTCGACGTTCACCGAGATGTGCGGCCTTGCGCCATCACGTACCCTCGGCGCGCTGAAGTACGTCGCTGGCGGCTGGGAGCACTGCACAGTTCGAGCACTTCCGACCGGCAAGATCGAAGTAGTCACTGGCACTTCGCCACACGGTCAAGGCCATGAGACCGCTTGGAGCCAAATAGCCAGCAGCATCCTGAGTGTTCCGGTTGAGGACATTGAGGTAATACACAGCGATACCGGGCGCTCGCCGTACGGCATGGATACCTACGGCTCCAGATCCCTTGCAGTTGGCGGCCAGGCGATTAAGGCCGCTAGTGAAAGACTCGTCGAAAAAGCCCGGTTGATTGCCGCGCACCAACTTGAGTGCAGTGCAGCAGACCTAGAATTCGTCAATGGCAGTTTCCATGTCAAGGGCGACCCGAGTAAGTCACAGGCTCTAGGCGCAGTGGCCTTTGAGGCATTCACCGCACACAACCTGCCACCGGGCGTGGAACCAACCTTGCAAGCCGAGGCCACCATCGACCCTGAGGATTTCTCATATCCCCACGGCACCCACCTCGCGGCGATGGAGGTAGATACTGAAACCGGCCAGGTCAAATTGCGCAAGTACGTGTGTGTTGACGATGTTGGCACACAAGTGAACCCAATGATCGTCGAAGGCCAAGTTCATGGAGGCGTTGCCCAAGGAATTGCCCAAGCATTATTTGAAGGCGCCGAGTACGACGAGGACGGTAACTTGTTGACCGCAAGCCTCGCTGATTATCTGATCCCCAGTGCAGCTGATTTACCCTCGTTCGATACTGACACCACGGTCACCCCGTCGACTAGTCACCCGCTAGGCACCAAGGGCGTTGGCGAGGCCGGCGCGATCGCCTCAACACCGGCAATCATCAACGGCATAGTCGACGCTCTGCGGCACCTCGGAGTTAATGATGTAGCAATGCCCGCGTCGCCACAAACCGTGTGGCGAACAATCCAGGCGGCTAAGGCAGGAGCGAAATGATTCCCGTCGAATTTGATTACGTAAAGGTGACAAGCATCGACCAAGCAATCGCCGCACTGAAGGCTGGCGGTGAAGATTCCAAGATCATTTCAGGTGGGCAATCACTAGTACCCGTACTTAGATTGCGAATGGCCGAGCCGTCCGTGCTTGTAGATTGCGGTGCTATCGACGAAATGCTCGGAGTTCGTGAAGATGGAGGCTCTATCACCATTGGCGCTGCCACCACGCACCACGCAGTAATGAGCAACCCACTGGTGCAAAAACACGCGCTCCTATTGGCACAAGCAACGGCCACCGTGGCCGATCCGGCAATTCGGCATCGTGGTACTACAGGTGGGGCGCTAGCTCATGCCGACCCAGCGGGGGATGTCCCTGCGGCGGCACTTGCCCTTGAGGCTTCCTTCGTGATCGCCGGCCCTAGTGGTCGGAGAACGGTCGCGGCCAAAGACTTCTTCCTTGATTACTTCACGACTGCCGTTGGACCGGATGAAATTCTCGTAAGTTTTAGTATTCCCAAATGCGACTGGGGCAGCCATTACGAAAAATTCAACCGTACCGCGCAAGCTTGGGCAATTGTCGGAGTGGCAGCGGTTGTCAATGTAGAAGGTGGAGTCATCAAGGAGGCCCGCATCGGCCTAACGAACATGGCACCCACCGCCGTTCGAGCAAGCACGGTGGAGGCTGCACTCGTCGGAGCGTCATCGGCGGCTGAAATCACCGCAGCCGCCATGCACGCGGCCGATGGCACTCGAGCAACAAGTGACCTCCATGCCAAGGCCGACTACCGGGAGCACCTCGCCCGGGTAATCACCGCAAGGGCAGTTCGGGCCGCTTCAGGTATTTAAATTCGGTGGCTGCACTTACCGATATTGGCAGCTAGAGGGCCACAATCGGCAAGCGCAGCGCTGCCGGGGCGTGATCGGGCACCACCGGATTCTTGGGGGCGACCGGCTGCACCCGCACATAAGGCAGCCCGAGTTCCGGCCGAGAGTCGGCCTCCCCCTTATTAGGCCACAGAGCCATCGCCCGCTCGGCTTGCGCGGTGATGGTTAAAGAGGGGTTGACCCCAAGATTTGCGGTGATGGCAGCGCCATCAACAACATGCAGACCCGGGTGACCAAAGACCCGATGGTAAGCATCGATCACCCCGTGTTCAGCGTCGGCACCGATTACGCAACCTCCTACGAAGTGCGCTGTCACCGCAGCGTCAAAGTTCTCGAACACACTGCTACCTGGTACCCCACCGATTTTTTCGGCAACCCGTTTGATTACCTCATGCGCCACCGGCAAGTAAGTAGGCGCCGGATTGGACTCATCTTTTTTGGTGGTTAGGTGCCAACGGCCAAAGCGTGATTTTTTACCAACAATGGTTAGTGAGTTATCGACCGGCTGCATCACCAATGAGATAACCGCTCGTTCACTCCAGTGGCGCACATTAAGCAATGAAGCCACATTGCGCCGTTGCCGAACGAGTTCACCGGCCCAAGTCTGCCAGCGGGCTCTACCTAATTGCGGAACGGTGATTACCGACTGCAATAGCCCCATTGAATTCGAGCCCTTGCCGTACCGAACGGGTTCGACGTGGGTATTTGGGTCCGGATACCAGCTCGAAGTAATGGCGACCCCTTGCGTGTAGTCGGAGTCTGGAGATTTTGCAACGGCACCAAGAATTGATTCTGAATTAGTCCGCGATAAGCGGCCCAGCCTCTTCGAGAGCCGCGGCAATTTACCCGAATCACTCATTTGGTGCAATAACTTCTGGGTATTAAATGTTCCTGCCGCCATGATCACATGGGCGGCACTAAATGACCTGGTGCGTTTACCTAAATGGATCCCGGTCCGCACTGTAGTTACTTCATATCCACCACCGGCGCGCTCAGTAATACCTGTCACGGTTGTTAGCGGGTGCACACGTGCGCCGGCTAATTCTGCAAGCCCTAAGTAGTTTTTAGGCAGCGTATTCTTGGCACCGTGGCGACATCCGGTCATGCACTCACCGCATTCAATGCACCCGGTGCGTTCTGGGCCAACACCGCCAAAGAAGGGGTCGGGGCTAGCAACGCCGTGGCCGGAGCCGAAATAGACACCAACCGGAGTGAGCCGAAAGGTGTGCCCTACTCCCATGTCGTCGGCAACAGCCTTCATGATCACGTCGCTAGGAGTCATTGTCGGGTTCTCGGTAACCCCAAGCATTCGGGCCGCTTGATCGTAGAAGGGTGTCAACTCATCGGCCCAGTCAGTGATGTCCACCCACTGCGGGTCCGTGAAGTACTGCTTGCCCGGCACGTACAAGGTATTCGCGTAATTCAGGCTGCCACCACCGACACCGGCCCCTGCTAGTACCACCACATCCTTGAGTACATGTATGCGTTGCAGACCCGTCAAGCCCAATTTTGGGGCCCACAGGAACCGCGATAGGTGCCATGAATTCTTCGGGTAGGTAGTTTCATCAAATCTGCGGCCAGCTTCCAAGACACCGACCCGGTAGCCCTTTTCAACCAAGCGCAAAGCGGAGACGGATCCACCAAAACCGGAACCGATGATGACTACATCGAAATCCATTTGACTACCAGGCATGACAATTTCCTAATCTGTGGGTGCTATTTGAAACCAAGCTTCTTCATGGCTCCAACCGCATTCGCAAGCGTGCCACCCCAGCGCTCATTTGACCACCCGAACGGCGCACCGAAACCAAATGCCCGCTGCGTCGCAATGGTTTGCACCTCGGTGTATTGCAAGAACCCCTCGCTGCCGTGGCGGCGCCCCAGCCCAGAATCGCCCATCCCACCCATGGGGGCGCGAACACTGCCCCAGGCGGCGGCGTACCCCTCATTGATATTTACGGTGCCCGCCTTGAGCTGAGCGGCAATTTTGCGGCCCGCTTGGGTATCGCGGGTTAGGACCGAGGCATTTAACCCGTAGAAGGTGTCGTTAGCCATGGCAACCGCCTGCTCATCGGAGCTATATGGGTAAACGGCGACCACCGGGCCAAAAGTTTCGTCTCGGCATAACTCCATATCCTCGGTGACTCCAGCCAAAACTGTTGGCTCTAGGTAGTACGGGCCCACCTCGGGCCGCGCCCGCCCACCGACAAGCACCCGAGCACCATGCGCAATGGCGTCGGCAAGGTGTACCTGAACTCGATCAAGTTGCCGCTGTGAAATAAGTGAACCCATATCGGCACCCCAGCCGATCTCAGCGACCATCCGCATCGCGGCAACGCGCGGCAAGAATAAATCCAGGAACGGCTGCATTACTTCTTCATGGATATACATCCGCTCAATCGAGACACACAGTTGACCGGCATTCGCAAAACAGGCTCGCACCGCTATCTCAGCTGCGCGCGCAACATCTACATCGGCGCGGATGATCATCGCGTTTTTGCCACCCAACTCCAGTGAGCAACCGATAAGTCTTTCACCACACCGCCGTGCCACCTCGCGGCCCACTTGAGTCGATCCGGTGAACATCACATAATCCACACGATCGATTAACATCGGCCCAACAACTTGACCATCACCAGTGACAACGCGAATCACCGATTCTGGGACCCCAGCTTCAATCATCAAATCGACAACCCAAAGGGCGGTCAATGACGTTTGTGAATCTGGCTTCAGCACCACCGCATTACCAGCCAACAGGGCTGGGATTGCATCACTAGCTGCCAAAGTAAGTGGATAGTTCCACGGTGAAATGATGCCAACTACGCCCTTGGGATGTCGCAACTCCTCAACCCCCACGAGAAGAGGAAGCACACCTCGATGGCGCACCGGCCTCATTAAACGCACCGCATCACGCGCGTAGTGCCGAGCGACGATCAACACATCAAGGATTTCTTCCATGGCGTCGCGCCGGGCTTTCCCGGTCTCAAGCTGAATGATGTCTAGGCCCTCATCGCGCCGTTGCATGACTAAGTCGTGGAACTTCAGGAAGATACGAGCACGTTCTTGAACCGGGCGCTGAGCCCACCAGCCTTGGGCCTTGCGTGCGGTGGCGACACAAGCTGCAACGTCAACTTCGCTAGATATCGGCATTGAATAAAGGACGGCCCCGGTAAAAGGTGCAATTACCTCAAGTCGCTCGGGGTTGGTTCCAACGGCCGCATGCTCGAGTAACCGCCGGGTGACAGCGGGCTCCAGTTCAACCCCCACAGCAACACTCATCTGCATCCCCTCAGGCCGTGACAACCATTTCAACCCTTTGAAACTCCTTAAGATCGCTATACCCCGTTGTAGCCATCGCTTTTCTCAGGGCGCCAGCAATGTTCATGGCACCGGCCGCATGGGTCGATGGCCCAATAAGAACTTCGGCAAAGGTGCCGACCTGCGTCAGTAAATTACGCTGACCGCGAGGTAGTTGGCCATGCCAAGCTTCGGCACCCCAGTGCGCCCCGCCACCTGGAGCATCGGTCGCTCGAGCCAGCACCGAGCCAAGCATGGCGGCATCGGCACCACATGCGAATGCTCGCACGATGTCACCGCTTTGGCCCATGGATCCATCGGCGACAACATGCACATATCTGCCACCGGATTCGTCCAGATAGTCGCGACGAGCAGCAGCCACATCAGCGACCGCACTTGCCATCGGGACCCGAACACCCAAGACATCCGAAGTCGTCATCGAAGCGCCCCCGCCAAATCCAACGAGCACTCCAGCTGCACCGGTGCGCATCAAATGCAACGCCGCTTGATAAGTCGCACACCCACCAACAATCACCGGCACTTCCAATTGGTGGATGAATTCCTTCAAATTTAGCGGCTCGCCCGCCCCCGATACATGTTCTGCCGACACGGTGGTGCCTCTGATGAGAATGATGTCGGCCCCGGCAGCCGCGGCTCTTGGTGCTAAATCGGCGGTGCGCTGGGGGCTGACCGAGACCGCAACGGTGACACCCGCCTGCTTCATCTGCATTACCCGTTGCGTGACCAAATCAGGATCAACAGGGGCGGCGGCATAAATATCTTGCATTCGCGAGGTGACATCGGCTTCTGGTAACTGCTTGATCTCCTCCAGCAATGCTGATGGCTCCGCGTAGCGTCCCCACAGGCCTTCAAGGTTTAGGGCAGCCAGCATCCCTAGGTCATTTAGGGTTTGCGCTGAAGCTGGGCTGACAATTGAATCCATCGGCGCAGCAATAAAGGGCAACGCGAATCGGTAGGCGTCAATTGTCCAGGTCGTTGACACTTCCTGAGGGTCGCGCGTCCGCCTACTCGGTGCAATTGCAACTTCGTCAAATGAGTAGGCACGGCGGGCACGCTTGGCGCCACCGATTTGGATATCGGTCACTTGAGTCCTATCGGCTGGAGTAGTTAGGGGCTTCGATCGTCATTTCGACATCATGTGGGTGACTCTCGCGCAATCCTGCTGCGGTAATTCGGACGAAGGATCCCCTTTCGTGTAATTCGGGAATTGTGGCAGCACCCGAGTAACCCATAGCAGCGCGCAGACCACCCACCAATTGGTGAGCAACCGCACTGAGGGGACCCCGGTACGCGACAACCCCTTCAATGCCTTCGGGCACCAATTTGTCATCGCTCAGTACGTCGTCCTGAAAATACCTGTCTTTACTGTAGGAACGAGCTTGCCCACGTGATTGCATCGCGCCAAGGGAACCCATGCCGCGGTATGACTTGAACTGCTTGCCATTCACGAAAACGACATCACCTGGCGCTTCTTCACAACCAGCCAACAATGACCCGAGCATCACGGTATCGGCCCCGGCGACAAGTGCTTTTGCAATATCTCCGGAGTATTGCAAACCTCCATCACCAATCACGGGCACTCCGGCTGGGCCGGCTGCCAATGATGCTTCATAAATGGCTGAAACCTGCGGGACGCCAACACCAGCGACCACGCGAGTGGTGCAAATTGATCCGGGGCCAACCCCAACCTTGATTCCGTCAGCACCTGCGTCGATCAACGCCTGCGCTCCAGCTCGGGTGGCCACGTTTCCGCCGACGATATCAATTGAAGTCTCGCGCTTCAGCAGGCGAACCATGTCAATGACCGCTCGCGAATGACCGTGTGCGGTGTCGACAATGAGAAAGTCAACACCGGCTTCGACTAGGGCGCGCGCTCGTTTATCGGCGTCGTCACCCACGCCGATAGCCGCGCCCACTACCAACCGACCACCTGAATCTTTGGTGGCCAACGGGTATTTATCACTCTTAACAAAATCCTTGACGGTGAAGAGCCCGCGCAGGCGGCCATCGGCGTCAATGAGAGGAAGTTTTTCGACTTTGCGGGTCGCAAGGAGCTGCAGTGCAGCTTCCGGTGAGATACCCACCTGAGCGGTAACTAGCGGCATGCGCGTCATTACTTCGTGCGCCGGCCTCCCCATGTCATCTTCGAAACGCATATCACGATTGGTGACGATTCCGACAAGCACTCCGGCGTCGTCAACAACAGGTACGCCCGAAATGCGGTAGCGCCCGCAGAGTCGATCAACGTCGGCGAGTGAATCATTTGGCGAACATACGATCGGATTGGTGACCATGCCGGCTTCGGAGCGCTTCACGAGGTCAACCTGGGTTGCCTGCTCTTCTATCGGCAAATTGCGGTGCAGTACCCCTACGCCACCACTGCGCGCCATCGCGATCGCCATGCGCGCTTCAGTCACGGTATCCATTGCGCTGGATACGAGCGGTACCCGCACACTGATATTTCGAGTGACCCGCGAGGTGGTATCCACTTCACTTGGGACCACATCAGATTGCGCGGGTAAGAGCAAAACATCGTCAAAAGTGAGGCCCAGATACGCAAATTTCTCCGGTAACCCTTGTGCCGACATACCCGAAGGCTACTCGCCCACTATCCGCGAGATTTTGGACACCGCCTCGGATAAGCTCAGGACCCGGATTACGCCGGGGGGCATCGACTCAGGCCATCCCGGGCCCCCTGCTACGAGAGCTGGCGCTGGGCGGATTTTCCGCAGATCTGCGAGGTGGGCTGGATGGCCAGTTACCGCGGCTTGGGACCAGACAAAGACTACCGACGGGCCTAATCGCTGCACGGCGGCAAATAGTGCATCGAAGGGCACCCGCTGCCCTAACCTAACAACTTCAATTTGCCGCTCAGCCAATGCAGCGGCTAGTGCACTTAGGGTTAGCGCATGAAGTTCGTCTGGCGCAGCGGCCAGTAGCACCGGCCGCACATTTATCGGGGTACGCACCTGCCCGGCTACCGATCCAAGACAAAGCTCAATTACCTGGGTCAAAGCGTGTTCGACTTCAACGCCGCGCCCTGTCGCATGCCAGCGCTCCCCGAGGCCAACGAGAAGTGGCGCAATCAGGGAGTCCCAGGTCCAGACCACACCCCGTTGTTCCAAGGAAGCATTGATGATTTCGCGGCAAGCCGCTGAATCTAAGGAGTCCGCTGCCCTCGCTAGCCCACGTGCTGTCTGGCTCGGTAGCAATTGGTTAAATTCGGTGCTAGTTGCGATATTCGCTGGCACCTGGTTTGAAACCTGTT
Organism: Candidatus Nanopelagicales bacterium; assembly: GCA_044336815.1. Classification (GTDB taxonomy): domain Bacteria; phylum Actinomycetota; class Actinomycetes; order S36-B12; family S36-B12. The sequence goes on from JBIIOU010000036.1 coordinate 12,794, forward strand.
TTTGCACCTGATTTGGCTCTGGGGCCGATTCCAGTTGCAAATCCGGTTCCGAGCCCAGCACCACCTGTGCCGCATCACCGATTGTCACCCCGGAGTTAATTAGGCGCCGGACCTGCTCCAGCCGGGCTAGATCTGACGCCGAGTAACGGCGGTGTGCCCCTACCTGGCGCTCCGCAGGCCCGAGGCCGTAGCGACGATCCCAAGTCCGTAAAGTCGCCGGAGCAATCCCGAGGCGCCGGGCCACCGCCGCCACTGTTAGCCCCGGAACCTGGCTTGGGGCGGAATCCTCCACACCGCATTGTGCCCGATGATCATGTGAATTGCAGTATGAAATTCAGCACATCCCCCTAGCAAATTAAACGATTTTCCGGCTACCGCCGGATCGATTCACACGTAATCACCTAACGCTTCAAACTATGTTCATCTTGGAGCCTTGACTAACCTATGACCGCTTTATATAGTTTACTCATGAGTAACTACGGACCCCCAAATGGCTGACTACTCTCGGCTTCCGGGCCCAAATAGCGACTTTTGGGATTGGCAGTTGTTGGCTGCCTGCCGTGGCGAAGACCCATCTGCCTTCTTCCATCCAGACGGCGAACGCGGTCCGGCCCGAACTGCCAGAGAACGCGCCGCAAAAACTATCTGCGGGACCTGCCCGATCAGGCTTAAGTGCGCAGAGCACGCACTCCAGGTGCGCGAGCCTTATGGCGTATGGGGCGGGCTTTCTGAGGAAGACCGTGAGGTCATCTACGCCCGGCGCAGGGTTGCGTCGTAGCGCAATTCATACTGCTAGCCAATAAAGTAGGGGCGCCGCGCATAGCGCGGCGCCCCTACTTTATTTAGTTCTAGTGACTGTGACCGTGGCCACCGTGGCCGCCACCTTGGTCAGCCGGCTTCTCCTCGCGCTTTTCAACAACTAGTGCTTCGGTGGTTAGCAACATGGCGGCAATTGACGCCGCATTCTGCAGAGCTGACCTGGTGACCTTGACCGGGTCAATAACACCGGCAGCCATCAAGTCAACGTACTCCCCTGTTGCCGCATTTAGGCCATGGCCAACTGGTAGTTCGGCTACTTTGGAGACAACTACGTAACCCTGCTCGCCCGCGTTCTCGGCGATCCAGCGCAGCGGCTCACTTGTTGAGCGGCGCACAATACCTACTCCGGTGGCTTGGTCGCCGGTTAGCCCGAGGTCACCCACGAGGCAAGCCGATGCCTGTACCAACGCGGTGCCGCCGCCAGAGACAATGCCCTCTTCGATAGCTGCACGCGTTGCAGACACTGCGTCTTCAATGCGGTGCTTCTTCTCTTTGAGTTCAACTTCAGTATGAGCACCGACCTTGATGACAACAACGCCACCGCCGAGTTTGGCTAGCCGCTCCTGGAGCTTCTCGCGGTCCCAATCTGAATCAGTGTTCTCGATCTCATTGCGGATCTGTGCAACGCGGTCTGCCACGACTACGGGATCGCCACCTCCATCAACGATGGTGGTGTTGTCCTTGGTAACTACGATCCGGCGAGCTGAACCAAGTACCTCAAGGCCAACCTGGTCAAGCTTTAAGCCAACCTCGGGGGTTACCACGGTTGCGCCGGTTAGAGCTGCAAGATCTTGCAACATGGCCTTGCGCCGATCACCAAAGGCCGGGGCCTTTACCGCGACCGAAGAGAAAGTACCGCGAATGCGGTTAACGACCAGGGTGGAGAGCGCTTCACCGTCGACATCTTCGGCGATGATCAGCAGTGGCTTACCGGCCTGGACAACCTTCTCCAGGAGCGGCAATAGTTCTTGAACACTGGAAATCTTGTTCTGTACCAACAGCACCCGGCCGTCTTCGATAACAGCTTCCATACGCTCAGCATCGGTGACAAAGTAGGGCGAGATGTAGCCCTTATCGAACTGCATACCCTCGGTGAACTCGAGTTCCATCGAGGTGGTGCTCGACTCTTCAACCGAAATCACGCCATCTTTGCCAACCTTGTCGAAAGCATCAGCGATAAGTTCGCCAATCTCACGATCCTGTGACGAGATGGTCGCAACATTGGCGATTTCGTCCTTGCCGGCGACCGGGCGCGAAATCGAGATGAGCTTTTCGGTCATCGCGATTACGGCCTTGTCGATACCGCGCTTGATATCAAGTGGCGAAGCGCCAGCGGCAACCATTTTGAGACCCTCGCGAACCATGGCCTGTGC
>JBIIOU010000194.1:0-3813 GCA_044336815.1 Candidatus Nanopelagicales bacterium
GTTCAACACCAGAACAAAGGCGTACTCGCCGGGCTACCGAACCCATTCACCGCAACGCGTTACCACTCACTAGCAGTTGACCCCGCAACAGTGCCGGTGGAGCTCGAGGTGACAGGCACTACCGAATCCGGGGTGATCATGGCGTTACGCCATCGCTCTCTTCACGTCGAGGGTGTGCAGTTTCATCCTGAATCAGTATTAACCGAGGGCGGGCACCAACTGCTTGCCAATTGGCTGGTTACTTGCGGCTCACCGGATGCACTCGCAATGAGTGTTGGTCTTGCTCCAGTGGTTGGCCGCCCTTAACTCATCAAAAGAGAACGCCTAACCGGTTGGCGCTGGAGTTGGCGTGGGAGTTGGCGTGGGCACCGGCACTGGCTCGGGTACCGGCGCTGGTTCAGACGGGAACGGTTCAAATGTTGGTTCGGCCGTTGGCTCTGGTGCGATTGCCACGGTAATAGTTACCAATGTGCCTCGGTCAACGGCGGTACCAGGTAGTGGGCTTTGCGCGAGCACGGTGCCCGCTTCAACTGTGTCGTCGGATTGGTTAACTATTTGGGCATCGAGTCCGGCTTGCACTAGATCACTACGGGCCTGCGCTTCACTAACACCGATCACCGCGGGCACGCGCACTTGCCCGGAGGAAACACTGATCGAAATCATGGAGCCGGCTTCAATCTGCGTGCCCTCGGGTGGATCCTGCGCGAGCACGTAACCGGTTGGCTGGCTTGAGGCCTTTTCTTTGATGGTGCCAAGTTGCAGGTTGGCATCACTAAGTGCGAGACGGACAGAATCAAGTGAGGTAAGCCCGACAAGTTGCGGCACCGTGGCCTGCTCCAAGCCCCCACTGATAGTTACATTCACCGCTTGATTTTGCTCGAGTGATTCACCAGCCGCTGGCTGCTGCGCGATGATTGTGCCCGATGGCCGATCTGATACCTCTGGAGTTTGCGCACCTAAACGTAGCTGGAAGTCATCAAGTGCATTGGTGGCCTGCTCAATGGTCAACCCATCCAGGTTCGGCACTTGTACTTTGTTAACGGTTGCCGCCCCGAAAACAAATCGGGCGATGAGTACCGCTCCCAAGATGGCGCCGACAATTGCAACGAGGCTAATGATGGTGAAGCCAATGCGCCGACCTGTTTTACTCTTTCTTCGATAGGTTGGTTGCTGTTGGATGCCAGCCGCCACCACCGGTGTCAACTGTTGAGTCTGATCGATGGTGATCATCGGAACAGCCGCCGTCACCGGGGAGCCAGCAATGGCTCTTTCAACGTCAGCGCGAAATTCAGCAGCGGTCTGATATCGGTCATCAGGGCTCTTGGCGAGAGCTCGCAACACCACCGCATCAATTTCAGAAGTAACTCCAGGATCTACCTGCGATGGCGGGGTTGGCATTTCAGATACATGTTGGTAGGCGATCGATACCGGTGAGTCACCGGTAAAGGGCGGCTTTCCAGTGAGGAGTTCATATAGCAAAACACTTGCGGAATAAAGATCACTGCGCGCATCGACAACTTCACCGCGCGCTTGTTCAGGTGATAAGTACTGCGCTGTACCCATAACCGACTGAGCTGCTGTCATGGTTGCGGTATTGGTGTCGTTCATCGCGCGAGCGATACCGAAATCCATGACCTTGACATCACCGGTGCGGGTAAGCATCACGTTGGCAGGCTTGATATCGCGATGCACTATGCCGTGTCGATGTGCGTAATCCAACGCCGACAACACCCCGGCGCCAATTTCAAGTGCTCGTTCAGGTAGCAAACGCCGCCCACTGGCGAGTAGTTGGCGAAGAGTCATGCCATCGACGTACTCCATAACGATGTAAGGCACTATCACCGCGGTCTCGCCTTCACCCATCAAGGTGTCTTCACCGGTGTCGTAGACGGCGACGATATTTGGGTGATTTAAGGCCGCGGCAGATTGCGCCTCACGACGAAAACGGGCTTGAAATGATGGATCGCGGGCGAGGTCGGGCCGCAGGATTTTCACTGCTACTCGCCGGCCTAGGCGCAGGTCACGACCTTCGTGCACCTCGGCCATGCCACCGCGGCCAATAACCTCGCCGATCTGGTACCTGTCACCGAGCATCCGGCCAGGTTCGGTGGTCATGGGCCCATCATCTCAGGGATCGGCGAAAACCCTTGCACCTGCGCGCTGCCCATCAGCGAAGTACCGCCTTCATAACCTCGCGGGCGATCGGGGCGGCTAACCCATTGCCGCTAACCTCGGTGGCCCCGGACTCCTCAATAACGACAGCGACCGCCACCTTTGGCGACTGCGCAGGGGCGAAGGAAACAAACCAGGCGACCGCCGGGCGCTCATTGTCGGTCTCGGCGGTGCCGGTTTTGCCGGCGACTCGCACCCCTGATATTTGGGCGTTACTGCCCGTGCCGTTTTCCACCACGTTGACCATCATCTCGGTGAGTTGGGCGGCATTTAGCGGGGTCATCGAATCGGCGAACCTAATGGGGTCGGTGGTTTGCAGGATCGCTAGGTCAGGACCGCGCACCTCTTGCACCATGTAGGGCTGCATGGTCACGCCGTTATTACCGATGGCGGCACCGACCATCGCCATCTGCATAGCGGTGGCCCGCACCTCGAACTGCCCGATGGCACTAAGTGCGGTCTGGGGTGCATCAAGTTCGGCGGGGAAGCGTGAAGTCGCCGCTTTCAGCGGGATTTGAAAACTCGTATCGAAACCCATTAACTCGGCTTGCTTACGGAGAGCTTCATCTCCTAATTGCACACCGAGCCAAGCGAAAGCGGTATTACATGAAATCGCCAAAGCTTGCTTCAAAGTAACTTTGCCGTCTGGGCCGCACTCCTTGCGATTCCAGTTATTTAATTCACTCGTCGAAAGCGGCAGCCGATACGAAGCCGGCCCCGGCAGAATTGAATCCGGCGTGTAGAGACCAGATGCGAGAGCCGCCGCAGCCGTAACCAGCTTGAAGGTTGAACCAGGTGGGTTAAGTGCGACGATCGGACGATTCAGCAGCGGTTTCGCCGGATCAGATTTTAGTTCTTCATAGTACGCACGGATGGCTTCAGGATCTTGACTAGTTAATAGATTGGGATCAAATGAAGGCGATTGCACCGATGCCAAGATTCGACCGGTCGCCGGTTCAATCGCGACCACTGCGCCGACTTTGCCTTTCAGTCCCTTGAATGCTGCTGCCTGAGCTGCTGCGTCAATAGTTGTGGTGACCGCCCCGCCAACTGGTTGGCGCCCGGCGAATAACTGGGAGAGCCGGTCTACAAAGAAAAGATCAGACTTACCCGTGAGCACCCTATTCTCCGTGCGCTCAAGACCGGTGGCACCATAAATCAACGAATAGAATCCGGTAATTGGCGCATAGAGCGGACCGTCGTCGTAGGTGCGCAAATAACGCAGGGTGTTACCCGTCTCAACTGATCTTGCCGCGGGATTCGCGCCGACCAGTATCGGGCCACGCTCGCGGTCGTACTCGGCAAGGAGTAGACGTTGGTTACCGGGCCGCTCGCGATAGTCGCGCGCGAGTACGACCTGAATAACGGTGATATTTACCAAGAGTGCAACCAGCATCAAGGAAAGAACTACGCCAATGCGTCGAATCTGCCTGCTCATCATGGTGTTAGGGCGTACTTCACACGCGCCGCACAACTTGAGTCAACGCGTCATCGGCATCGATTTGATAAATCTCAGGGCGCCTGGCCCGATCAGAAATCCTTAATAGGAGGGCCACAATCACCCAGTTAGCCACCAAGGAGGAGCCCCCGTATGAAAGGAATGGGGTGGTCAGGCCGGTGAGTGGGATCAAGCGCGTGACA
>JBIIOU010000195.1:0-3797 GCA_044336815.1 Candidatus Nanopelagicales bacterium
CGATCCCCGGCCGGTTCGCGCACCCACCGGCACCACCTTGACCGCACGCGGCTGGCAGCAAGAGGCAGCTTTGCGGATGCTGCAAAACAACCTTGACCCCGACGTAGCCGAGCACCCCGATGAACTAGTTGTTTACGGCGGCACCGGTAAGGCGGCACGTAACTGGGCCAGTTTTGATGCTTTGGTGCGAACCCTCACCAATTTGAAGGCCGACGAAACCATGCTTGTGCAATCTGGCAAACCAGTCGGTGTGATGCAAACCCACGAGTGGGCACCCCGGGTACTCATCGCAAATTCGAACCTGGTCGGCGACTGGGCAAATTGGCCAGAGTTTCGCCGCCTCGAACATCTTGGCCTAATGATGTACGGGCAGATGACCGCTGGCTCCTGGATCTACATCGGCACCCAGGGCATTTTGCAGGGCACCTATGAAACTTTTGCGGCCGTTGCCGAGAAGAGATTCGGTGGCACCCTGGCGGGTACCCTCACCGTTACCGCCGGTTGCGGTGGCATGGGTGGTGCCCAACCCCTTGCCGTCACCATGAATGAAGGCGTCTGCCTAGTCATCGACATCGATGGCACCCGCTTACGGCGCCGGGTCGAAACCCGCTATCTCGACGAGATTGCCAACAACCTCGACGATGCCATTGATCGTGCACTTGCAGCGAAAGCTCAGCGCAAAGCCCTCTCCATCGGGTTGGTCGGAAATGCGGCCACGATTTTGCCGGAGTTACTTCGCCGCGACGTCCCGATTGACATCGTCACCGACCAGACATCAGCCCATGACCCCCTTTTCTACATACCCGAAGATATTGATTTTGATGATGCCCATGAATATGCAGATAAGAAGCCCGAGGAATTTACCGAACGAGCCCAAGCATCCATGGCCAAGCACGTAGAAGCGATGGTTGGCTTCATGGAAAAAGGAGCCGAGGTATTTGACTACGGTAATTCCATTCGCGATGAAGCCCGCAAGGGCGGTTACAAGCGCGCCTTCGCGTTCCCCGGATTTATCCCTGCCTATATCCGCCCGCTATTTTGCGAGGGCAAGGGCCCATTTCGTTGGGTTGCCCTTTCTGGGGATCCCAAGGACATTCACCGCACTGACCGCGCGGTACTTGACCTGTTCCCCGATAACGACCACCTACGTCGTTGGATCACCATGGCCCAAGAGCGCGTCGCCTTCCAGGGTTTGCCTGCAAGGATTTGCTGGCTAGGTTACGGCGAGCGCGACAAAGCCGGGCTGGCCTTCAACGACCTAGTTGCCAGCGGTGAAGTTTCCGCACCGATTGTTATCGGCCGCGACCATCTTGATTGCGGATCCGTAGCATCGCCTTACCGGGAAACTGAGTCGATGCTCGACGGCTCAGATGCGATTGCCGACTGGCCACTACTAAATGCCATGGTAAATATTTCCTCCGGCGCTTCGTGGGTTTCAATTCATCATGGCGGAGGTGTTGGCATTGGCCGGTCTATCCACGCCGGCCAGGTTAGTGTCGCCGATGGCACTGCGCTAGCTGCCCAAAAGCTCGCGCGGGTTCTGACCAATGACCCCGGCATGGGAGTTATCCGCCACGTGGATGCCGGCTACGACCTTGCGGTAGATGTCGCCCACGAACGCCACGTTCACATCCCAATGCTCGACACCGAGCCGGATTCCGAGTAATCACGGTGACCACGGTCGCACTTACTAACATCGGTTCACTTGTCACTAACGACGAAACCTTGGGAGTCGGCCCCCTCGGCCTTATGAAAGATGCCGCACTTATTTTCGATGGTGACCTAATCACGTGGGTTGGGCCCACCGCCCAGGCGCCGGCCACCGATCAGCAAATAGACCTCGCCGGCAGGGCTGTAGTGCCTGGGTTCGTCGATAGTCACGCGCATCTAATGTTTGCCGGTGAGCGCTCGGCTGAGTTCGCCACTCGAATGGCCGGTGGTAAATACGAGGCGGGGGGTATCCAAAGCACGGTTACCAAGACCCGCAGTGCCACCGATAGCGAACTTGAGAGAAATCTTCTGCGGTTAGTCGATGAACTACACCGATCTGGCATCACCACCTTTGAGACTAAGTCCGGCTACGGCCTGACCACGGTGGACGAAGCCCGCGCTCTGAAGATTGCCAACCGCCTAACACCGGAGACCACTTTTTTGGGCGCCCACGTGGTGCCGGTGGAGTTCGCCGATGACCCCGGCGGCTACGTCGAGTTAGTAACGGGAGACATGCTCGACGCCTGCGCCCCTAACGCCAGGTGGATCGACGTCTTTTGTGAACGCGGTGCATTCGATGGTGACCAAGCCCGAGCGATCCTGAAGGCTGGCAAGGCACGTGGGCTGCTGGCGCGGGTCCACGCCAACCAATTGCAGGCCGGGCCTGGCGTAGCTGTGGCTGTTGAAATGGATGCTGCTTCGGCAGACCACTGCACCTATCTAACCGAGACCGATATTGAACTTCTCGCCGGAAGCAACACCGTTGCAACGCTGCTGCCCGGCGCAGAGTTCTCCACTCGCTCCCCTTACCCAGACGCCCGGCGCCTACTTGATGCCGGCGCAACCGTGGCCATAGCCACAGATTGCAACCCGGGTTCAAGCTTCACCACATCAATGCCATTTTGTATTGCCCTTGCGGTTCGCGATATGTACTTAACCCCGGATGAAGCCGTTTGGTCCGCGACCTTAGGTGGTGCCCGCGCCCTGCGCCGGACCGATATCGGCAAACTCACGGTGGGCGCTCGCGCCGATATTCTCGCCCTCAATGCCCCATCGCACTTGCACCTGGCCTACCGCCCCGGAGTCGATCTGACACATCAGGTCTGGATCGGCGGCAAAGCGCATAGAGTCCCATCATGAAGACGGTCACGATCGGCCCCAGCGGCATCACCATGGCAATCACAATGGAAGACGTGATCGCCGTTGCTAGGCAGCGAGCCAAAATCTCGATCTCCGAAGCGGCCCTCGACGCCATGGCACAAAGCCGAAAGCAGATCGAAGCCCTCGCTGCGTCTAACTCCCCCGTCTATGGGGTATCAACCGGCTTCGGTGCACTTGCCCAACGCCATATCCCCGCCGAATCGCGCACCCAACTACAACGTTCACTTATTCGCTCACATGCTGCCGGCACCGGCGCACCCGTTGAAGGTGAAGTAGTGCGCGCCACCATGACGTTGCGCCTTAAGACGCTCGCATCAGGCCGCACTGGCGCACGACCGATCGTGGCGCAGACAATCGCGGCTCTACTTAATGCCGGCATCACACCGGTTGTCTACGAGTACGGATCACTTGGCTGTAGCGGTGATCTCGCACCACTTGCCCACTGCGCCCTGGTCTTAATGGGTGAAGGTGAGGCCACCGACGCAAACGGGATAGCACGCCCCGTAACTGAGTTACTCGCCGAAGCGGGGATCAAGCCGCTCGAACTACACGAAAAAGAAGGCCTGGCACTCATCAATGGCACCGATGGCATGCTCGGCATGCTCATCATGGCCATCGCCGATCTTGAGCACCTTTGCGATATGGCCGACCTCGCCGCTGCCATGAGCGTTGAAGGTCTACTCGGTACCGATGCAGTCTTTCGGCCCGAGTTGCATTTCCCTTTGCGCCCGCACCCAGGCCAGGCCTTAAGTGCTGCGCGAATGTATTCCGCCCTTAAGGGCTCCGGCATTGTTGCATCCCATCTGGAAAATGATGACCGCGTGCAGGATGCCTACTCACTCCGATGCGCCCCTCAGGTGACCGGAGCCGTACGCGACACCATCTCGCATGCGCGCACTGTTGCCGAACGTGAACTGCAGGCTCAA
>JBIIOU010000037.1:0-14841 GCA_044336815.1 Candidatus Nanopelagicales bacterium
TGATGTCGATATCTTCTAAGGTATTGATGACTGATCATAAGTTTCAAAAACTCTTCATCGCTCGTACGATCAGCAATATCGGAAATGGGATTGCCCCGATTGCGCTGGCGTTCGGTATTTTGGATCTCGAGGGTGCAACTCCGACTTCATTGAGCTTGGTGCTTGCAGCGCAGGCATTGCCCATGGTGATAGTGCTTCCTATAGGTGGAGTAATCGCGGATCGCCTTGGCCGCGCGCGGGTAATAGCAGCAAGTGACATTGCTATCAGCCTTGTTGTTGCAGTGATGGCGGTGCTGTTTATAACCGGAACGGCCACGGTTCCTTTACTTGTAATCCTGTCGGCAATTTCTGGGGCGCTCAATGGATTGTGGTATCCGGCATACCCCGGCTTGGTACCCGATGTGGTCGACGATGAGCACTTACAACCAGCTAATGCCTATATCAGTGTGGCTAGCAATGCCGGCCTCATAGTCGGTAGTGCAGTCGGCGGGTTATTAGTCGCCCTTGTTGGGTCTGGGTTTGCCATCATGGTCGATGCCGCCTCATTTTTAGTAGCCGGCTTCTTGGTTTTCACTTTCCGGCATTCTTCGAAACCCCATTCATCAGGAGAGTCAATGATGAGTGACCTGACGCACGGGTGGCGATTATTCATCTCTTATAAATGGGTTGTCGCAGTGGTGCTGTCATTCAGCGTCGCGGTAATGGTGATACGTGGCGTCGAAGAAGTCTTGGGCCCGGTACTTGCGAATGAGTCATATGGGGGTCCGGTCGGTTGGGCATTTGTGCTCGGGGCTATGTCAGTTGGGCTACTTATCGGCGCGGTTGTGGCATCAAAGATTCACGCCTCGCGTCCGTTGCTATTTGGAATGATTATCTCGTTCGCATTTCCGATTTGGGTGTTGACTTTGGCATTCACCGCACCGCTTTGGGTGGTCGCGATCGGCGCACTTATCTGGGGTGTTGCAATCGAGTTGTTCATGGTCCTTTGGTTCACCGCTCTGCAGACACATATTCCGCGTGAGGCGCTTTCCCGAGTAGCCGCCTATGACGCCATGGGCTCACTGATGTTCGGGCCGATTGGGCTAGCCCTCGCAGGCCCACTTGTAGCTTTCGTCGGGCTAAAGACCAGTTTCTTAATTGCGGCGGCCGTGATGGTACTGGCTCTCTTAGGAGGCTTGCTCTCCAAATCCCTTCGCGACCTGCGAGCGGAGCCACGTAACACGGACACAATGTCGGGGTGAAAGGATGACAGCATTCACCGCCCATAACGGATAAATATGCCGTGACCAATCAGCAGGAGTAACGATGCCCATCGCATCCCCCGAGGTATACGCCCAGATGCTCGACCGAGCGAAAGCTGGTCAATTCGCGTACCCGGCGATCAACTGCACATCGTCGCAGACCATTGTCGCGGCTATTCGTGGCTTCGCTGAAGCTGAGAGTGATGGCATCGTTCAGGTTTCTTGGGGTGGCGCAGAGTTCGCCTCAGGTCAAGCCTTAAAAGACATGGTGGCTGGCGCTACGGCTCTTGCGGAGTTCGCCCACTCCATCGCCAAGCACTACAGCGTAAATATCGTCCTGCATACCGACCACTGCCCCAAAGACAAACTAGCCGGCTTTATGGAGCCGCTGCTAAAGATTTCACAGGAGCGAGTTGCAAAAGGCTTGGAGCCGCTATTCCAGTCGCATATGTGGGATGGCTCGGCGGTGCCGCTAAAAGAGAACATGGAAATTTCAAAGCGCATGTTGGAAGAGTCGGTCAAGGCACGCACAATCTTGGAAATTGAGATTGGAGTTGTCGGTGGCGAGGAAGACGGCATCGAGGCAACCCATGATGCGAAGTTGTTCTCGTCCATTGAAGATGGCATCGCAACTGCGGAGGCCCTAGGTCTTGGTGAGCGTGGTCGCTATCTGGTCGCAGCGACATTCGGTAATGTGCATGGGGTCTACAAGCCCGGCAATGTGAAGTTGACTCCGTCAATCCTAAAAGATATCCAGGATGCTGTTGGGGCGAAGTACGGCAAGGATAAGCCATTTGATCTAGTATTCCACGGTGGCTCTGGTTCGCTATTAAGTGAAATTCGCGAAGCACTGGACTATGGCGTGGTCAAGATGAACATCGACACTGACACTCAGTACGCGTTTACTCGACCAATCGCCGATCACATGTTTAAGAACTACGACGGTGTGCTAAAAGTTGATGGCGAGGTCGGGATAAAGAAAATCTATGACCCACGCGCGTATGGCAAGGTGGCTGAAGCCGGAATGGCAGCTCGGGTAACGCGCGGTTGTGAAGATTTGCGCTCAAGCGGAACAAGAATGCGCTAACCAGCGGTATTCATAAGTGACTGAAATTAGGAGTAATTAGATGAGTGTTGGACACGACTTACTCGGGGGCCCACCGCCAACCTTCCTCCCACTTGATGAGGGAGCCTTGACATCGCTCGCTCAAGGATTAACCCCGGACGCCGTGGTGCGGGCGCACCCGACCAGTTCACTTGCTTGGGCGGTGCTAGGTGATCAGGCGTGGGCTGAAGGCAATGTTATTGAGTCGTACGCATTCGCCCGGGTTGGCTATCACCGGGGTTTGGATGCACTTCGACGCAATGGCTGGAAAGGCCATGGCCCGGTGCCCTGGAGCCATGAACCCAATCAAGGTTTCCTGCGCTGCCTTCGCGCCCTCGGCCGAGCTGCCGCTGCCATCAATGAATTAGACGAAGCCGATCGCATCAGCGCATTTTTGATTGATTGCGATCCAAATATCCCGGCCGCGTAGTACGTGGTCGTCGTTATTGGTGGCGGTATTAGCGGTGTTGCTTGTGCCGCTGCATTAAATGGGCACGGCATCCCGGTAGAGCTCTTTGACCGCGGTCACAAACTAGGTGGCCGGATGGCATCGCGCGTGATCCGCGACTCCGGTACCGACTACGACGGGCGAGTTGTTGATATCGGAGCCTCGTACTTTACGGCCAGTGATGAGAAGTTCTTAACTGTTGTGGAAGATTGGAAGGCGCGAGGCCTCGCGCGTGGCTGGACTGACGCATTTCATCTTGCGTCTCCGCAAGGCGTTTCCGGGGTGCGCGCAGGGCCTATGCGATACGCGGCGGTGGGCGGCCTTCGGTCACTGATTGAGGATCTAGCGACGCGGTTGCCTAGCACCAAGATTTGGCACCATCACATAGTTGAGTCGGTATCAATTACCGGTGATCAGTTATCGGTGGATGGCAGGTCCGCGGATGCGGTTGCCATTTGCATGCCCGACCCCCAAGCTCGTCAGTTCCTCGATACCGAAGTGCCCAACCTTGAAGCGACATTCGAGGCAACTTCGGGTGTGGTTTGGGAGCCGACACTTTCAGTAACCGCGATTTTCCAATCGACTTGTTGGAATCCATTTGACGGAGCCTTCGTCAATGATGATGCGGTTTTGACTTGGATCGCCAATGACGGTAGCCGGCGCGGCGATGGTGCGCCGGTTTTGGTCGCGCATGTGAATCCCGTCCTTGCAGCAGGTCATCTGGCCGATCCAACCGCGGTCATACCGAGTGTTTTGGCGGCACTGCAAAGGATCCTCGCTCTGTCAGAGCAACCGATTTGGGTTGATATCCAACGATGGACGTATGCGAGGCCGCTGATAGCGCGGGCCGATGAGTGCTACTTGGATGACGACATGAATATCGGTTTGGCTAGTGATGCCTGGGCAGGGGGCCCCAGAGTTGAGACCGCCTGGCTCTCAGGCACGGCTCTTGGTCAACGTCTGGCCGAGCGCCTCGCCGCCTTAGTCTGATTCTCCGATACTCTGAACCCATGCCTGCCATAGTTCTTGTCGGTTCACAGTGGGGCGATGAGGGTAAAGGTAAGGCCACCGATCTACTCGGCAGCCGCGTTGACTATGTCGTCAGATATCAAGGCGGCAATAATGCCGGCCATACCGTGGTCATTGGTGACCAGAAGTTTGCACTGCACCTGCTCCCAAGCGGCATCCTCACCCCGGACGTCGTTCCCGTAATTGGTAACGGCGTGGTGATCGACCCAGGGGTGTTACTCGGTGAGATGACCGCACTAAATGAGCGGGGTATCGATACCTCAAAGTTGGTGATAAGTGCAAACGCGCACTTGATCACTTCGTACCATGTCACTCTAGACAAAGTAACTGAGCGCTTCCTCGGTAACGCCAAGATCGGCACCACCGGCCGCGGTATCGGCCCTACCTATAGCGACAAAATTGCGCGCGTTGGTATTCGCGTTCAGGATCTATTTGATCCATCAATTCTGCGTCAAAAAGTTGAAGGCGCATTGGCAAATAAAAACCAGACTCTGGTCAAGGTGTTCAACCGCCGTGCGCTGGACCCCGCGGTCATCACCGAAGAGTTACTCGCCTTCGCTGAAATATTGCGCCCATATGTCGCCGACACGTCACTTTTACTCAATAGGGCACTTGACGCTGGCAAGGTGGTGCTGCTCGAAGGTGGCCAAGGCACTTTGCTGGATGTTGATCACGGCACTTATCCGTTCGTAACATCAAGTAATGCGACCGCAGGCGGGGCGTGCACCGGTAGTGGCATCGGCCCAACTCGCATAACCGGCGTAATTGGCATCCTCAAGGCGTATGTCACCCGAGTTGGTTCTGGTCCGTTTCCGACTGAACTCCTTGACGAAGATGGTGAGCGCCTCCGCACCATCGGCGGTGAGCGCGGTGTGACAACTGGGCGGCCGCGCAGATGCGGTTGGTTCGATGCGCCGATCGCGCGTTTCGCCACCCGAATTAATGGGTTAACCGACACTTTTTTGACCAAACTTGATGTGCTAACCGGCTTTGAACAGATTCCAGTGTGTGTTGCCTATGACGTTGACGGCACACGTTACGAAGAGCTTCCGATGACCCAGACTGGGTTCCACCACGCGAAGCCGATCTACGAGAACATGCCGGGTTGGACAGAAGATATTTCAGGGGCCCGCGAAGTTAGTGATCTCCCGGTCAATGCCCGCAACTATGTGAAGTTCCTCGAAGAGATTTCTGGAACCAGAATTAGCGCCATCGGTGTTGGCCAAGATCGCGATGCCACCATCGCTATCAACGATTTGCTCGGGTAGCGGACGCCAGCGAGCCTTGAAGAACTACGTGCAGTGGCCGATGCCGGCTGACACGGTTTTGGCCGGTAGCAACGTCACCCTGACACTTGCTCAAGAAAGTGATGCGGCTGAATTATTCGCGGTGCTCAATCACGATTCAGTTTGGACCCATGTGCGTGGACGGCCAAATACGGCGGGTGAACTAGCAGCCACTTTGGTGGCGGCCAATGAAGTCGGCCGCTGGCCTTGGGTCGTCCGGCAAAGCGGTGCGGTGGTCGGCACCACCTCTTATCTGGAGGTGTCACCCGTTGATGCCAGACTCGAAATCGGCTTCACCCTTTACACCCCAGCGGTCTGGGGAACTGCGGTAAATCCAGAATGCAAGCTGCTGCTCATGACCTGGGCCTTTGAAGTTTCCGGCATGGGGCGGGTGCAACTTAAGACCGACAGCAGAAATGTTCGCAGCCAAAAGGCCATCGCCCGGCTCGGCGCCACCGAAGAAGGGGTACTTCGCCAGTATCAGCGCCGACAGGATGACTCGGTGCGCGACACCGTCATGTTTTCGGTGGTTGCGGACGAGTGGCCGGCGGTCAAGGCTGGACTGTTGGAGAGGCTGGAAAACAGCAATGAGGCATCATGATGTCTGCACACGTGATGTCTTGATGCCAAGAGGGTAGTTTTGGTTCATGCGAACAACACTCACCTTGGACGATGATTTGGCCATGGCGCTCCAAGAGGAATCTCGTAACGGTCGTGGTGCGCACCTTTGACGCGGGAGTTCGGGAGGGAATCGACGTCACCAAAGCTCTAGATCTGGTGGCGGAGATGGATGATGAGCACCTGCTTGCGGTCACGGCGCGGTTAACGGCGGCAGCGGCTCAAGATGATCATTCCTGATGCGAACCTGCTGGTCCCTATCTCAGTGGGCGGGAACCTAGTAAATCCGCTCAAATAAGCGCCCCGAAATTTACTGAACATTCGGGCGGTTCTAAAGTTAGGGTCATCAACTAATCCTTGAACAGTAGTGCCAACAAAGGGAGCCACCCATGTCGTTCACCGCCGACCCAGCCGAGGGCAAGCGCGTCTTTGATCTGGACCGAGCCCATGTCTTTCATTCTTGGAGTGCCCAAGGGGCCCTTAACCCGTTCACGCCGGCGGCGGCAGAGGGCTGCTATGTGTGGGATTACGAAGGTAACCGCTACTTGGATTTTTCATCCCAGTTGGTAAACGTCAACATCGGCCATCAGCACCCAAAGGTGGTCAAGGCGATTCAAGACCAAGCTGCGATCCTGTCAACAGTTGCTCCGCAGCACGCCAACGATAAACGCGGTGAGGCCGCAAAGTTGATCTCCGATCTTGCTCCCGCGGGGATGAACAAAGTCTTCTTCACTAATGGCGGCGCCGACGCGAATGAAAATGCCATTCGGATGGCTCGTATTCATACCCATAAGCACAAGGTGCTTTCCTTCTACCGCTCGTACCACGGCAACACCGGCGCCGCCATCGCCGCGACAGGTGATCAACGGCGTTGGCCAAATGAGTACTCCACCCAGCACGTGCATTTCTTCGGGCCGTATCTGTACCGGTCGGTCTTCTGGTCGAAGTCAGCTGAAGAAGAATCAACCCGCGCCTTGGAGCACCTCGAGCAGGTAATAATTTTTGAAGGCCCGGGCACAATCGGCTGCATTCTGATTGAGACTGTTGTTGGAACCGGTGGAATTTTGGTTCCGCCGCCCGGGTATCTCGCCGGCGTTCGCGCCCTCTGCGATAAATACGGCATCGTCCTAATTCTTGACGAGGTGATGGCTGGCTTCGCCCGAACCGGTAAGTGGTTTGCTTTTGATAACTTCGACGTCAAGCCCGATTTGATCGTCTTCGCCAAGGGTTCAAACTCCGGTTATGTGCCTGTTGGCGGGGTCGTAATCTCCGATGAAATCGCGGCTACTTTCGACACGAAGGTTTTCCCAGGAGGCCTTACCTACTCTGGCCATCCACTGGCTGCGGCCTCGATCGTTGCCTCGATCACTGCAATGAAAGAAGAAGGTATTGTCGAGAATGCGGCAGCCATCGGTGAAGATGTCATTGGCCCGGGGCTGCTCGAACTCCAAGAGCGCCACCCGGTAATCGGTGATGTTCGAGGCCTCGGAGTGTTCTGGGCTATTGAATTGGTTTCCGATCGGAAGACAAAAGCGCCGTTGGCTGAGTACCCGGGCACCTCGCCGGCGATGGCTGAGATCGTTACCGAATGCCGTAAGCGCGGCTACCTGCCGTTCACGATGGTGAATCGGGTTCACGTAGTGCCGCCGTGCGTTATCACTCCTGAGCAAGCCAAGGAAGGCCTTGCCATTCTTGACGAAGTATTAACACTGACAGATAAGCATTACGTCGGCTGATTGCGTGAGAGTTCTCGTCATTGGTGCAGGTGCGCGCGAACATGCGCTAGTAAATTCTTTACTTGATGATGACGAGGTCGAAAGTGTGATTTGCGCACCCGGCAATGCTGGTATTGCCGCGGTTGTCGAAACTCACGTGGTCGAGCCACTTGACCCCGAGGCGATCGGTGACCTTGCCCTTCAACTGGCTGTCGACCTCGTGGTCATCGGGCCTGAGGTCCCGCTGGTTGCCGGGGCAGCGGATGCAGTTCGGGCGCGGGGGATTGCCTGCTTTGGTCCGTCGGCCGCAGCTGCGCAATTGGAGGGTAGTAAGGCGTTTGCGAAGCTGGTGATGGCCGAGGCCGATGTGCCAACAGCACTAGCGCGTGTCTGCTCAAATATTGACGAAGTATCAGCGGCCATGGATCAATTCGGCGCGCCATATGTCGTGAAGGATGATGGTCTAGCTGCAGGCAAAGGCGTGGTCGTGACAAATGATCGCGATGAGGCGCTAACACATGCACTTTCATGTTTCGCACGAGCGCTCGGTGCGCAAGTAGTTATCGAGGAATTCTTGGATGGCCCAGAAGTTTCACTTTTCGGCATTGCCGATGGCTCCACCATCGTGCCCCTGCAACCGGCGCAAGATTTCAAGAGAGTCCGCGACGGCGACGAAGGCCCGAACACCGGTGGCATGGGCGCTTACTCACCGTTGCCATGGGCTCCCGAGAACCTGGTTGCTGAGGTAACTAAGCGCGTGCTTCAACCGATGGTTGATGCAATGCGTCACCGGGGCACGCCATTTGTTGGCCTGCTGTATGCAGGTTTGGCCCTGACCTCGCGCGGTACCCGGGTTATTGAATTCAATGCGCGCTTCGGTGACCCAGAGACCCAGGTGGTGCTTGCCCGGTTGGCCTCACCGCTGGGCCGAGTTCTGATGGCCGCCGCCACCGGGCGTCTCGCCGATTTACCGCCATTAGCTTGGCATCCGCATGCGGCCGTAACAGTTGTTGTTGCGGCGGCTAATTACCCGGAGAATCCGCGCACCGGCGACGTAATCACCGGGATTGCCGATGCTGATGCGGTTGCCGGAGTGCAGGTCTTGCATGCAGGCACCGCACTGAATGCTCAGGGTGAGTTGGTATCGGCCGGGGGTCGGGTGCTTTCGGTGACCGCTACCGGCGACTCCCTTGCCGGTGCTCGACAACGCGCTTATGCGGCAATTGATCTAATAATCCTTGAAGGATCCCATCACCGGACTGACATCGCTCTCAATGCGAGCGCGCCCGCATAGACTCGAAAGATTCGAATCAGATTGCAAATTCTTGACTTTTTGCATTGTATTTTCTACTTCTAGGTCTTAATATCGAGGAAACGTATTCTCGGAGGAGCAGATGCGATTAATTCGGCTCGGATCAATTGGTGTTATCAGTGCGTTATGCGCAGTCATGAGCGCCGCCGTGATTGCACCGGCAGCGCAGGCAGCGCCCAAGCCCGGGGCCAAATGCACCAAGGCGGGCATCGAAATTCACATTTCGAGTGGCGATTTGCGGTGCGTGAAGAAGGGCGGAAAGCTCGTTTGGGTCAAGATTCCTTCTGGTGGTGCGAGTGGAAGTAGCTCGAGCGGAAGTAACTCGAGCAGTATTACTTCTAACGCCAGTATTCCGAAAGTGATTCAGAACTGGGGCCTTGCGCTCGAACCCTACGACGCGGCATCAGGTAAAGCGGGGGTGATGCAGTTAGCGGGTGTAACGCCACCCACCTTTAGTAACCCCGCCGACACCGCAGCTTATAGTCGAATAGTTGGACTCTACGGCGATGTGGTCCAGGGCATTTTGGAGCCACAGATGACTTTTATTGCACCGCTCGGAACCTCGGTTATCTCAATGGTGGACGGAACGGTGTGCGACCTTCCGCAACTATACAGCAACGACTACAGCGTTCGGGTAGCTCCCACAGGTACGGCTTGCATGACCGGGGGCGCGACGGTGCTATTCGAGCATGAGCATCTGATTAATCCTCTGGTAAAGGTTGGCGACAAAGTACAAGCCGGGCAGCGCCTTGGGACTGTCAGCGACTACAACGCCAATTGGAAAGCCAAAGGGATGGGCATGATCGAAACCGGGGTCTTCTTCGCCAAGGCAGGTAGTAATGCACCGTGGCACGCCTGCCTGGCCAATTATCTGGCCCCGAGCAAGAAAGCAGCGATGACGAACGTGCTGACGTCGATTGAAAATGGCTGGATAGCGGTCCGCAATGACCCGGGCCTTTACAGTCTCGCAGCCCAGAATCCGATCGGTTGCCTGACCCAGGACGACATCACCGACTCAAACACCGGAGTTAAGTAGCCCAATAAGGCGAAACTGCTGGCGTAGCCAGAAAGTTGGCTATGGTCGGTTCGCGTGGAACAATGAGGAAGTGACATCCGCCCAGCAGGTCCCAAATGTCCTAGCTGGCCGCTATGCCTCCGCTTCTATGGTTGCCATCTGGTCACCGGCCGGCAAGATCGTTTTGGAGCGTCAACTGTGGCTCGCGGTGTTGAAAGCTCAAGAAAGGTTGGGGATCGCGCTCCCAGCCGGTGCCATTGAGTCATATGAATCAGTGATCGAAAACATTGATCTAGCCTCGATCGATGCCCGGGAGCGCACCACCAAGCACGACGTGAAAGCACGCATCGAAGAATTCAATGCACTTGCCGGGCATGAGCTGATCCACCTTGGTATGACATCACGTGATGTCACTGAAAATATCGAGCAACTACAAATCCGTGATTCGTTGCTACTCGTGCGCGCCAAAGTAATTGCGGCCTTGGCGAACTTAGCTGAGCTGGCGGTGCGATATTCCGAGACCGCGATTGCCGGTAGATCCCATAATGTGCCAGCGCAGATCACCACGTTGGGTAAGAGGTTTGCATCGGCGGCTGACGAGTTACTCGTTGCCTTTGACCGGCTTAATGATCTAGTCACGCGCTACCCAATGCGCGGTATCAAAGGCCCGGTCGGCACCTCACAAGACATGCTTGACCTACTAGACGGTGATGAATCCAAGCTGGCTGAGTTTGAGGCGTCGATTGCAATCCATCTCGGGTTCGAGCGGGTGTTCGACAGTGTTGGCCAGGTTTATCCACGCTCACTTGACTTTGATGTGGTTTCGGCGCTGTTGCAGGTAGCTTCTTCACCTTCCTCACTTGCAACCTCAATTCGCTTGATGGCAAGTCATGACCTCGTCACTGAGGGTTTTAGG
Source organism: Candidatus Nanopelagicales bacterium (assembly GCA_044336815.1). Lineage (GTDB taxonomy): Bacteria > Actinomycetota > Actinomycetes > S36-B12 > S36-B12. Next base: position 10,686 of record JBIIOU010000037.1, read on the forward strand.
CCGGGGCAAGTTGGGTCATCTGCAATGCCACACAAGATGAATACGCGATCATGCGAGCGCGTCACCGGGCTAGCAGTTGTGTTGCGCGGTTACGTGACGATGACTTCGGAGTTGGCGGGCAATCAGTGGAATGAGGGTGATGTCGCATGTTCGGTGGTGCGCCGAGTGGCTCTCCCCGATTCGTTCTTCGCGGTTGACGGGCTATTTGAAACCTTCCTCACCGTGCTTGGTGATTTCGGTGCCTTCCCCGCTGTCATTGAACGAGAGCTTGAACGCTATTTACCATTCCTTGCCACCACCAAAATTTTGATGGCCGCGGTGCGCGCTGGAGTGGGGCGCGAGGTTGCCCATGAAGTTATCAAGGAGCATGCCGTAGCCGTCGCACTGGCAATGCGCGAGCAGGTTAATACCGAGAATGACCTGATGGAGCGTCTTGCTAACGACGGGCGCCTTGGCCTTACCCGCGTTGAATTAGCTGCGCTGATTGCTGAGCCGTTGTCCTTCACCGGTGCGGCAACCACGCAAGTCAATTCGGTGGCTAAGCGGGTCGCGCTTATCGTGGCCGATAACCGCGATGCAGCTTCATACCGCCCTGGAGATATTTTGTGAGTATCGATACTCCGCTATACGACCTACCCGCTGGTTACACACATGTGTATTCGGGCAAGGTCCGTGATCTGTATTCGACTCCTGATGATCGGTTGCTTTTTGTCGCAAGTGATCGCATTTCGGCTTATGACTGGGTGCTCCCCACTACCATCCCGGATAAAGGTCGAATCCTTACGCAGCTATCTCTTTGGTGGTTTAAGCAGTTAGAGGGTGTGGTGCCCAACCACCTACGCAGCACGTCGGTGCCAGCTGCGGTTAAAGGGCGCGCCATGATCTGCGATCGGCTCGAGATGCTGCCAATTGAGTGCGTTGTTCGCGGCTATTTGACCGGGTCGGGATTAACCACTTATTTGGGATCCCGGTCTATCTGTGGGTTGGGGCTACCTCCGGGACTCAAGGATGGCTCGCTTCTACCGAAAACCATTTTTACTCCGGCGACGAAAGCTGAGCTCGGCGAGCATGACGTGAACGTGACTTTTGACGAAGTAATGACCATCATCGGCCAAGAAGAAGCCCAAGAGCTCAAGCGGTTGTCACTGGACATATACGAGCGGGCAAGTGAGAAAGTGCGGAGGCGCGGCCTAATTCTCGCCGACACCAAGTTTGAATTTGGAATCGGATTGTCAGGCAAGAATGTTGGCAAAGTGGTGCTCGCCGATGAAGTTTTGACGCCTGATTCATCCCGCTACTGGCCGCTGGCAACTTGGGCACCGGGTGGCCCGCAGCCCTCATATGACAAGCAATACGTACGTGACTGGCTGACTTCACCGGCATCGGGTTGGGATCGGCACGGCAATACTCCGCCGCCGCCGCTACCGGATGAAGTTGTCGAGCAAACTCGAGCGAAGTATGTCGAAGCGTATGAGCGCGTGACCGGGGAAACCTTCCGGTGACAACATGGTTGATCACCGGTGGCGCGGGCTACATCGGCTCCCATGTCGTGCGCGCACTGCAAGAATCCGGGCGCAAGGTAATTGTTCTCGATGATTTTTCAAGCGGTCTCGAACGTAAGGTGCCAGCAGGTGTGCCAATTGTGCGAGCCTCCATTGCAGATCGTGCCGCAGTAGCCGAAGCATTGAGAGCCCACCGGGTAGATGGGGTGATCCATCTTGCTGCAAAGAAGGCAGCGGGTGAGTCGGTGACTATGCCCTTTTATTATTACCGCGAAAATGTAAGTGGCATGGTGGAGTTACTTGCAGCGATGAGTGAAGTTGGCGTAGCCAAACTTGTCTACTCATCTTCAGCCGCTGTTTATGGCACACCTATTGAGAATCCAATTCATGAAGAAGCGCAACTTGCTCCAGAGTCACCATATGGTGAAACAAAAGTAGTTGGTGAATGGCTCTCACGAAATGCGGGATTAGCTGACGGGGTTTCGTGGGTTGCTCTGCGTTATTTCAATGTGGCCGGGGCCGCAAATGACGAACTTGGTGATACCAGCATCAACAACTTGATCCCGATGGTTTTTCGTGCGCTAGCAAATGGTGAACGGCCGCAGATTTTCGGTGACGACTATCCAACTTCCGATGGCACCTGCATTCGCGACTACATTCATGTGGCCGATCTAGCTGATGCGCACGTTGTCGCAGCAGCACGGTGTGAATCCTCAATGAGTGCACAGATATTCAATGTCGGCCGAGGTGTTGGATCATCGGTCCGCGAGGTGATGGAGACCATCGGGTCGGTTCTCGATCGCGACATCGACCCGGAGGTGGTGCCACGTCGAGTGGGGGACCCGCCGGCTTCGACCGCAGCAACCGACCGCATTGAGAAGGCTCTGGGCTGGCGAGCCACGCATGATCTGCGCGCCATGGTGGCGTCTGCCTGGTCAGCATGGCGGGCGCTCCCGCCTAATTAAGTATCGGCTGAACCAAGAAGACCGGGATTTCGCGACCGGCATTTCGCTCGTACATAGCGTAGGCAGACCACATCGCCACTAACTCTTGGTAGAGCAAATCGCGTTGCGGTCCGGTTACCTCGATGAATGTGCAGTCGGTCTTGGTGCCGTCGATCTCAACCGATCCCGTGGGTCGGGCGCGGACATTGAACACCCAAGCCGGTATTTGAGTCTGGCCGGCATTTGAGCCGGTGATTACCCACGCGCCTTCGTACGGCGCCGCGAGTAGCGGGGTGCGCCGCCACCTGCCGGATTTGCGGCCGAGGGTAGAGATCCAGATAACCTGCTGCCCCCCGGGGAACCGCCGCCAGAGCCTTCCGCCACTTAACTTGTCGACGACCTTGTGGAGGCCGGTGGTGGTGCGGAGGGTCAACCCCCACCAGGTGTCGTAGGCCCGAGTACCCATGGGCACACCGTACACACTGCCCCGCTTTACGTATGGCATAACGTATGGCACTATTACCGACATGAGGCGAACCACCGTGTATTTTCCTGATGAACTCAAGGCCAGGTTGGCGGCCGAGGCGGCCCGCCGGCAAGTAACCGAGGCCGAGATCATTCGGCAGGCTGTGGATAAAGAAACCCGGCAGCCGCGTCCCCGTGGTGGAATCTTCTCCGGTGGCGGTCTCGACGCGCGAGACATCGATACGAGCAATGCAATGGAAGGGTTTGGTCAGGATTGATCATCCTCGACACCAGCGCCCTATTTGCTTTCTTACGAAGCGGTGATCCAGATAATGAAGCAGTAACCGGCGTGCTCTTGACCAAGGAACCTTTGATCGTCAGCCCGTTTGTGATAGCAGAACTTGATTACCTAGTGGAGGCAAGGGCTGGAGTCCGAGCGGAGTTACAGATGCTGGCAGACATTGCCAGCGGTGCATATGAACTGCCGGTGCTGAGCGCAGCCGATTTAATAGCTTGCGCGGGCGTCATCGACAAATACGCCGACCAGCGGGTAGGAGTGACCGATGCGTCTTTGGTCGTACTCGCGGAGCGATACCAAACCCGGCGCATCTGCACACTTGATCACCGAAACTTTGGGGTCATGCGCGGCACGGACGGAACTCCATTCGAACTTTTACCGTGATCGGTTGGAAGTTGGAGTAAAGTGAGGCTGCTAGCCAGTGGCTCATCAGCGGCTACCACTTCGAGGGCTCGAGGATGCACTGAGACTTCGCTGGTGGTGGGTCACGGCTCCAAGGGAGGTGGTCAAGTATGCGCGCCACCCGAGTCATCTATGTAGAGAATGATCCTGCTCTCCTCGGCATTATGGGTTCGCTACTTGCTGAGTCACCGGAAATTGATGTAGTGCTCGCAACGGAGAGCCCGAGTGAAGCAATCGCTTTCGAGTCGATCGAGTTTGTGGATGTCGCCCTGCTTGATCTGGCCCTAGGTGCAGGTGAGATGAATGGCGTGGATCTCGGTCTCGCGCTGAGGCAGCGGAATCCAAATCTGGGTATCGTTATTCACTCGCAGTATCCGCTTGACTTCGCGACGGAGCGAGTCCCGACCAATGAACTTATGGGGTGGTCCTGCCTTCAGAAGTCGGGCCAGATCAATCTCGACGATCTCGTAGTTTTGCTGAGGGCAACTGCGCAAGGGATTGGCAATCAGACACAAGCAGTTTCGCGGGACCCGAAGGTAAGCAGA
>JBIIOU010000196.1:0-3780 GCA_044336815.1 Candidatus Nanopelagicales bacterium
AACCGGCTGTTTTAACTGGCTGCCGCGCGGGCGCGGCGTTCTGCGAGCTCATCGGTGCCGACACTTGGCTCAATAACTACCCCATCGGGGCGCTCCCCTGGCAGGGTCGACAAGGTGCCTTCGACCTCGCGCCACACACTGCCAACTGCGATACCGAATACCCCTTGGCCACCTCGAACCAGATCAATTACTTCGTCGGCGCTGCGGCACTCATAAATGGTTGCGCCATCACTCATCAGCGTGATGCGCCCTAGGTCCTCGCCGGTATTGGTGGCCAGGTGCTCAACGGCGGCCCGAATGTTTGGCAGGGAGACCCCGGTGTCAATAAGCCGTTTTACCACCCGTAAAACCAGGATGTCGCGAAAGCTATAGAGCCGCTGGGTACCTGAACCGGTTGCCCCGCGCACAGATGGCTGCACTAGGCCGGTGCGCGCCCAGTAATCCAGCTGCCGGTAGGTGATTCCGGCGGCTGAGCAGGCTATCGGGCCCCGGTAACCAATATCTGCCGGTAATGGCCTTAGATCCGCATCATCGAACAGGGCTTCTTGGCCACTGGGGATCTGGCCACTGGGGATCTGGCGCGTCGGTGCGTCGGCGTTCACGAAGCCTCCTGAGGAAGAAGTGACCCCAAACGTTGGAACGGGAGCCATAACGAACGTTACGAACCTAGACCGAAGGGGTCAACCCGACACACGGGTGCGGTACCGACCTAAGTCTGAACCTCACGTGGAGGGTTGGAGTGTGTGGCACACCCCGGAATTTACTCAAAATCCTCGGGTCTGACCTGGTCAAGGAACTCCCGGAATTGCTTTAACTCCACGTCACTTGCTACCTGTGGCTGGCCGTCATCCACATTAGGCCCGGTGGGCTCCTCGTCCGGTAGCTCTATTCCAGCCTCGTCGAGTACCGAGTCGGCACCGTAAATCGGCACGCCGGCACGTAGCGCCAGTGCTATGGCATCTGAAGGTCGAGCACTTACTTCAACCCCTGATGCGAAGACCAAAACCGCGTAGAAAACCCCATCCTCAAGTGCGGTGATGCGAATTTCTACGAGTGCCGCGCCAGTCGCCTCTAAAACATCCTTCAGTAGGTCGTGGGTCATTGGTCTGGGTGGCACGACCCCTTGCTGGGCAAAAGCGATTGCGGTTGCCTCGACCGCCCCAACCCAAATTGGCAAGTACCGCACCCCGCCCGATTCGCGCAGCAGCACTATGGGGTTGTTCGACGGCATCTCCATGCGGACGCCAATAACATCGAGGGCTTGCATGAGACCAGCCTAACCCCTAGGTCAGGCCTCCGCGAACTAGTTCCGCTCGTAGCAAAGCCCCGTGCAGTTGTACTAATAGCGCAGCGGCCTCACGCACCACCTCACTTGCATGTTCGCGCTGGCCTCGGTCCTTTGGCTGACTAAAGGGGGTGGCGATTTGCTCGACTAGGCCGGTGTCGCGATCGGCCACAACCCGAAATGACCTTAGGTGTCGGGGCTCGACTCCCAAGGGGGCCAACTGCGCCACAATGCTGGCGACCGCGAGTGCATCTTCGTCATAGTGACCTGCCGGGTTCGCCCACACCAACCCGATGGTTTCTAACGTAGCTATCAACGCCTCGGGCAACTCAACCATTTCAGCCAACTCGCCGCGAGTAAGGCGTACCCTGCCAGCCCCCGCGCGAAAGTCATCGGCGCGCAACCCGGTACCGGCCACGGGTTGGTTAGCCGACTCTGCGGAGGAGTCTTCCAGGTGTTCCCGAATTACCTTGAGGGGCAGATATTGGTCGCGCTGCAAAGTCAGGACCGATCGCAGTTGCTCTAAATCGCGATCAGCAAAGCGCCGGTAACCTGAAGCGGTGCGCTCGGGAGTGATCAATCCTTCTGTCTCGAGGAAACGGATTTTGCTAATCGTGATGTCTGGAAACTCGCGCTTGAGTAAAGTCAAGACCTCACCGATGCTTATAGTGCCAACCACCGGACCGCGGGCCAAACCACTCACGATTTTGGCTCCACGCCGACAAGGAAGACAAAGCGGAATTTCCCGATTTGCACTTCATCGCCACCATTAAGCTGATGATCTTCTACGCGCTTTCGATTCACATAAGTTCCGTTGAGACTTCCCGCATCGCGAATACTCCAACCCGAACTACCTCGGCGAATTTCGGCGTGTCGGCGGCTGACCGTGACGTCATCCAAGAAAACCTCAGAATCTGGTGAGCGCCCGACCGTAAGTAGATCGGCGTTGAGTGCGAATTCACTACCCTCACCGGGCCCTCGGTGCACCACCAAAAGTGCCGAGCCGGTGGGTAACTCAGCTAGCGACGGGGAACCAACCGGGGCCAGCGGCCCCGAGTTCGTGGCGCCTCCTAAAGCGATGATCGAGGTAATTGAACCGGTGTGCTCCATGCCAACCTGATCAGAGCCCACCTCAAGCGAGTTACCGCACTCAGCGCAAAAGTGATCGTCAATATCGACCTCGGCATCGCAATTAACACAGCGCACCGTTACCACCTCCTGTTGCGTATCTGGTAAGCATTATCCCTTTAGGGTGATCTCCGCGTACTGGGCCGCGCTGAGTAAGTTCGCAAATTGGGCCGGGTCACTTGGCGCCATGGTTACCAACCAACCAGCTCCATAGGGCGCCGAATTTATGATTTCAGGTGACGTGTCCAGAGTCTCATTACGCGAAATAACAACACCGTCAAGTGGTGAGTAGATGTCACTCACGCTTTTCGTGGACTCGACCTCCCCGCACGCAGCGCCAGCAGCCAAAGACTCACCTGCCGCCGGCATCGTTACGTAGACGATGTCTCCCAGGGCCTCTTGAGCGAAAGAGGTAATCCCAAAAACCACCGTGCCATCAGCCTCTGACCGCACCCACTCGTGTTCGGCGGTATAGCGCAACTCCTCTGGATACATGCCATCCTCCTTGTTAACGCTGTGGTCGAACCCTTTGGGCCACCGTGGCCCGCTTCGCCAAAGTCACTTTACCAGTGGCAGGCGCAGTCCGCGGCGCACATAGTCAAGCCCGGCCCACCAGTAGAGCGCAGTACCCCACAAAGAAAACGCCCATCCGCAGATCAGTCCGAAGGTACCGATGGCCCCACCAACTGAACCCAAAAGAAGGGCCGGGAAACCCCAAAGCAGACAAAACGTTGCGGCCTTTCCGAGCAAAGTTACCGGCAGCGCGAATAAGCCGCGGCGCCTAAGTGCGGGCAAAAGCAGCACGAGCATCACATCGCGAAGAGCTAGCGTGAGCACCAACCACCACGGGATGATGCCGCGGAGCGCTAGACCGATAATCGTGGCAGCGATATAAAGACGATCGGCCAATGGATCGAGCAGCGCACCTAACTTGCTAGTTTGGTTGAGTGCCCGAGCGAGTGCACCATCTAGCCAGTCGGAGGCACTGGCTAACACCAATACAACAAACGCCCAGACATCGGCCTGTTCAACTAAAACCAACCAGAGAAAAAGTGGGATACCTAGTAGCCGGATGAAACTCAAAATATTCGGCACGGTCCAGATGCGGTTACTGAGTTCAGCGTCTAGCTGCCCCCCGTTATCCTTCATGACGGCCTCGCCTTCGCATGTGTAACATCGCAACCCAAATCATTTCTAGTAAGGCACCTGATCTCCAAACTAACCAGCTCGTTGAGCGGTATACCGGCCACCAAATCGATCCAACATAATCGGAATCTCGAAAGTTTGGGTGAGTGACTCACTCGTTATCGCCTGGTCAATTGGGCCTTGGGCGACGACCTGACCCGCTCGGAGCAATAGTGCGTGGG
>JBIIOU010000197.1:0-3753 GCA_044336815.1 Candidatus Nanopelagicales bacterium
GCACGCCGCGGACTTGAATCTCTAAATGCAGATGGGATCCAGAGACGTTTCCGGTGGCACCCATGCGGGCGATTCGGTCACCCGCGAAAACTTGGTCACCAACATTTACTTCGGTGGCCGATAGGTGCGCATACATTGATGCCAGACCGTCACCGTGTGAAATCGTGACCGTGCGACCGAAGCTGCCACGCATCCCGACTTCTTTGACTACCCCGCCAGCCACAGCGAATACGGCATCGCCGGTGTCGCCGTCAAAATCAAGCCCGGAGTGCGGGGTTGATCCCCAGTAGGAACCAGTCTGACCGAACTTTGCAGAGATTCGTCCCGGTGATGTTGGTATCGAGATTGACAACTGTTGATCTCGCGGTGCCGGAGCCGCCTGCGCAAGCGTGGGGGAAATGCCAGCACCGGCGGTTAGCAGCAGGGCTAAAAGACCGGCCCGAAGGATTCGCACGACTCATTTCCTACCAGCGCAGGGCCAGTTGTCGAAATCCTGAAGGAGATCCCTAGGGGCGAGTGTGACCTACGCCACCCTCGAATGGCACAATTCGGACATGCGGATCCTGCTGGCACCGAATGCCTTCAAGGGCTCCCTGAGTGCCCGTGAGGTGGCCGAGCTAGCCGGTGCCCAATTGGCGGCGCAGTTCCCCAGCTCTAGGTTCATCACGTTGCCCATTGCCGATGGAGGCGATGGCACCCTTGACGTGCTCTTGGCTGTCGGTTTTTCGCAGGTGCCGGCGAGCACAGTGGATGCGCTGATGCGTGCCAATAGTTCGAGAATTGCCCTGCAGGGCACGACTGCAGTAATCGAATTAGCGGAGATTTGCGGGCTCGCCGGCGTTCAAGATTTGGCGCCACGCCCGTGGGATACCTCAAGCTTTGGCGTGGGGTTGGCGGCACAGGCAGGGATAGCACAAGGTGCGAAGCACCTGCTGATTGCTTTGGGGGGCAGTGCCTCGATTGATGGTGGTTTGGGTTTACTCGCCGGTCTTGGCTACCAACTCCAAGACGCTAACGGTGATGACGTACCTCCTACCGCGAGTGGGCTGATGCGGGTTTCGTCCATCGGCCCTTCGGTAAATCAAGATTTGATTGACGGATGCACCTGGACCCTCCTGGTTGATGTCGACAGCCCTGCCTGTGGTCTGGCGGGTGCTGCTCACGTGTTTGGGCCCCAAAAAGGCCTAAGCGAGGCTGATTGCTACCAAGTCGATGAGGCCATGATCAGGTGGTGCAGGGTTGTTGCACAACACTCCGGGAGATTCACCGTGGGCGAACTTGAACAACTTCCCGGGGCCGGTGCGGCAGGCGGGTTTGCGGTAGCCGCGTCAGGGCTATTAGGAGCCCATATTGAGTCGGGGGCAGAGGCCATAGCGCGATTAACGGATTTATCGTCTGCGGTTGCTGATGTCGATGCTGTGGTGATCGGTGAAGGTCGACTTGATGAGCAGACTTTGGCGGGCAAAGGGCCGGCATTTGTGGCAGCTATCGCCAAGGTGGCGGGCAAACCGGTTTATGCGCTCGCGGGCTCTTCGACATTGACCGCTAAACAAGGTGAAGAACTAGGCATCCGAGCCAAGAGTGACATCGTGACACTTATTGAAGTTGCCGGTTCGCTCGAAGCGGCACTTGCTGATCCGCGCATTTGGCTTGGCAAAGCCGTCGAAGTACTAGGTGAGCGACTACAAGCTAGTGGGCTTTAACGCTATTCAGCGCCGAGTGAGAACCCGGCTTCGATATCTGCATTATTAAAGGTGCGGAACGAAACATGGGTTTCGGTTGACTGCACGCCCTTCACCTTGGAGATCCCATCGGTGACAACTTCGGCGATGTCCTCGTGGGTGCGCACTTCAATGAGAACCACTAGGTCAATTTTGCCGGTCACCGAATAAGCGGCCGTGACGCCTGGAATTTTAGCGATGGCTTCGCCCGCGGAGTTGACATGCTCGGGTACTACCTGAATAAAGCAAAGGGCGGTGATCATGGGTGAAGTGTAGGCGGGCCCGATCAACCGGCCATGAATCGGCCGCCGTTGACATCAAGTACCGCGCCAGTGATGTAGGAGGATTGATCGCTTGCAAGGAAGAGCACCGGATCAACACACTCCTGTAACTCGGGCATCCGTCCCAAGGGGATGCCGCCGAGTACCTCGGCGCGATCTGACTCGGCCAGCTCGTCAAACATACCCTGTAAACGGCCGGTGAGAAATAATCCGGGTGCGACCGCATTGACCCGGATGCCGGCCGGCCCTACCTCTTTGGCCAGGCGTCGGGTTAAACCTAAGATCGCTGCCTTTGCCGCGGCATACGGGACGCCGGTGACCGGGCTAGTTGAGCGGCCACCGATCGAGGAGAACGTGACGATCGCCCCGCCGCCGGCATTGATCAGGTGGGGGACCACAGCTTGGGCGCAGTTGAAAGTGCCCTTGACATTGACATCGATTACGAGATCAAGATCAGCGGGTGAGATATCGGCTAGGTCTCTTGGGGTAGCCAAACTACCGCCCGCCGCGGCGATCAAGATGTCGATGCGCCCGAAGTAGGCGGCGACCGCACCGACGGCTGCGGTTACGGTGGCCGAATCGCGTACATCTACGGGGTGCCCGACCGCGTCGATACCGGCGGCGATCAGATCGGCGACTGTTTGTTCGATCACTTCGGCGTTGATATCGAAGACGGCGACCTTGCTTCCCTCGGCGCCGAGGCTGAGGCAAATCTGCCGCCCTAGGCCACCGGCGCCCCCGGTCACGATCGCGACTTTATTAGTGAACCTGGCGGCCGGGTGGATGATCGAGCGATTAGTTGCCATGGGCACATCTTTCTGCAGGGTAAAAAATTAGACTTGCGTAGGCTAAGTTATACCGCTATTTTGGCGATAGTCAATAATCCGCTACAGACAGCCATTTTGCCAAGGCTGCCAGCGCTGAAGGAGAACTATGAAAATCGCAGTCGTTGGCGGGGGTCCGGGTGGCCTATATTTCGCGAGTTTGGTGAAGCAGTTCGAACCCGGATACGAGATCACGGTGTGGGAGCGCAACGCCCCTTTGGACACTTTTGGTTTCGGCGTGGTCTTCAGTGATCAAACGTTATCGGGCATTCGGGTCTCAGATCCGTCAATCTACGAGGAGATGTCTAAAGAGTTCGCGTATTGGGATGACATCGATATTCATTACCGCGATGAAGTCTTAACAAGCGGCGGTCACGGATTTGCGGCTATGAGTCGTACCAACCTGCTCGCAATTTTGCAACGTCGTGCGATCGACAATGGAGTAAACGTCCTCTTTAATACCCAAGCTCCCCCTATCAAAGAGTTGATGGCCGACTACGACCTAGTGCTTGCCAGCGACGGCATTAATAGCGCGACTCGTGAAACCTTTAAAGAGGAGTTCGGAACAACTGTTGACTACCGCAAGTGCAAGTTCATCTGGCTAGGAACTCCGGTGGTCTATGAGGCTTTCAAGTTCTTCATCGTCGATACGCCGTGGGGGACGATGCAGGCTCACGCCTACCCGATGGATTCTCACAGCAGCACGTTTATCGTCGAGATGCATGAAGATATTTGGCGCCGAGCCGGATTCGAAGAAATGGCAGATGCGGCCGCGGATCTGCCCATTGGGGAAAGCGATGGGCCATCAATTGCTCGAATCGAAGAGATATTCAAGGATTACCTAGGGGGCCAGCCACTGCTCACGAACAATAGCCGCTGGGTGAATTTCCGTGCCTTCCGCAATGCCACCTGGGCTCATGAGAATCT
>JBIIOU010000198.1:0-3749 GCA_044336815.1 Candidatus Nanopelagicales bacterium
CTTGCGGGAGGGCCGGTAATTGAGGTGACCATCGAGTTGACTCCGGATCCCGCTACTCCGTCCGGATACGCCTGGTCAATTGGCCAAGGCCCAGACGTGGAAATCAGTTCGGGAACCCTGAGCGAAGTGTCGATGTTGGTGCGGGACAAGTCGGTGCTCGAGTGAATCAAGAAGTAAGTCAGGTGGCCCGGGTCGCCAACGCGCTCAACTCGCAAGGCCGGAATGTCACCGAAGAGGTAATCGAGCGCCAGTTGGGGGGGCTGCAGGGCCTACCTACGGATGTTGCCGCGGATGTGCTTTTGCGCACCTACGGCCTAGCTCCTGATGGTACGGCGCTGCCGGGTTTCGAGCCCAATCGGTCAAGTCGCGAGATAATTAGCAAACTACTGTTCGGGTCAAGGTCGGCCTCGCTCTACATTCTCGTGGTCTCGATCGTCCTTCTTGTTCCGGGGATTACCGTGCCCCTGCTAATTCGGATCTTTGTTGACAGGTTCATTGTTGGCTTAGATTCCTCCTGGGGACCGGTAACCGCTTTCGGAATCCTGATTGCAACCATGATCGCCGCGGCCGCCGTCTTCTTACAGTATGCGGTACTCGGGCGCTTAAGGATTCGCATGGAGCGCTCAGCCACCGTTGATTTCACGTGGAGCATTCTCACGATGAAGGTGCTGGCCCTCCAGAATTATGGCTCGGGTGAATTGATCGGCCGGCTGCAAGCCCTGCGCAATTACTGCCAGATGGGAGGGTACGTCTTACCCCTCCAACTCGCCACATCCCTGACATCGATCATTTTTCTCCTGATGATTTTCTTGCTCGATGTCTTCATGGGCCTGACCGCCGTGGTAATCCTCCTAGTTCTCTGGATCGCGATCACCAGGGTCTTGCGGCGCCGAGCACGCGCACAGCGTGGTTACGACGTGCAATGGGTCCAGCTCAACGGATTTACCTCCGACGTAATTTCTTCGGCTGAGTCGATCAAAGCCGCTGCGTGGGAGCAGTTCGCCTTCTCCAGATGGTCGATTATTCGGCAGCAGTTTTCAACCTCGATATCCAAACTGGGTATCGCGGACCAATACACGAGTACCGTGCCGGTTCTTGGCCAGTCATTAGGTCTGGGCGCCTTCCTCGCGATCGGGGTTGCCCAGGTCTTCGTGGGCACCGTTTCACTTGGCACCGTGGTGGCAGCGCAGGCTTATATGGTTTCGGTGCTCCTAGGATTTGCCTCGGTGGCTATGTTCGCGGTTATTGTGCAAACCGTTGCCAGTGCCGAGAAGGAGTTCGGTCCGGTGTTGCGCGAGCCCCTTGACGCCGAAATGCTCACCGTCACGGACTCCGACAAGGCGTCAACACAGCGGCTCAGTGGCCAAGTCTCGTTACACGAAGTGAACTTTGGCTACGGAGATTCTCCGGACCCGCTGCTGCGGGATCTCTCCCTCCAAATAGCGGCGGGTTGTCGGGTTGCGCTCGTGGGCCCGAGCGGTAGCGGAAAGACCACCATCGCCAAACTCATGACCGGTGAACTACGTCCTTGGTCGGGCTACGTCTCGCTCGATGGTGTACCCCGCTTGGCCGTTCCACGCGACCGGCGCACCCGCGACATCGCTTATGTCCCGCAGACGTCTGCGCTCTTTCCCGGCACGATCCGCGACAACCTCACGCTGTGGGATGACAGCATCACAGACGATGCCTTGGAACGCGCCGCACGCGATGCCTGTATTGAGGAAACAATCCTCGGCCGGCCGGGGGCGTACTTCCATGAGGTCGTATCGGCGGACGGCGGCTTTAGTGGCGGAGAGTTGCAGCGCCTGTCCATCGCGCGCGCTCTTGCTGGCGACCCGCGAATCATTGTGCTCGACGAAGCGACGAGTGCGCTCGACACCGTGATCGAGGCTGCTGTGGAGGCGAACCTCCGCGAACGCAAGGTGACCGCAATTGTGGTCGCACATCGGCTGAGCACGATCCGCGACGCCGACGAGATCCTCGTCGTTGATCAGGGACGCATCGCGCAGCGCGGCACCTACGCGGAGATCTCGCGCGAGGGCCTATTCGCGGAGCTGATCAATGGTTGAGCAGAACGAAACTCAACGCGATGCGTCACTGGACGACGCCATCATCGCGATGGCGGCCGCCGGCACTCCCTTCGGACGTATCGCGAGTGCGCATCGCTTCCCCTCACCACTACTTGATGCCTATTCCGTAGCGCTGACCTCGATGAACGAGGTTGTCCGTGCGCCTGATCCGCGTGTGGAACGCCAGCTTTCGCCCCTTGACGCCATCTCCGCAGCTTCCGGTGTACTTACCGCGCCTGCACCTACACAAGAACGCTGGTGGGATTCTTTGCCCGGCCCCGCTGTCACCGATGCGGGAGACAGTGCCGAGGCGATCCTGCCGCACGGGTCGGGTGCTGAGGCAATCTCCGGGGGCAATCGCGTCCGCTCCCGATTCCGCGGAGTAAAGGCTAACTCTGACACGGTTATCATCACAGGTTCACTACCCTCCAACGCGTCGTGGCTCGCGCTCATTAGGTGGTCGCTGCGCGGTCGCAGCAAGCAGATAGGTGTCCTCCTTCTGTTGTCACTAGTTGGAGGTTCATTAGCCCTGATCCTTCCGCTCGCCACGTCGGCGCTTTTCGCTGTCGCCGTGCCCATGGGAGATGCGAATCTGGCCGCCGGCATCATGGTCACGTTAGCGCTCGCAGGTGTGGGCGGCGCACTTTTACTCGTGGCGCGCAACTTTTTGATTATCCGGGTGCGGAACTCCAGCGACACCCGGCTCGCGCCGGGGGTGATGGCCCACCTATTGCGCCAGCCCATGACCTTCTTCCGACGCATGTCCCCTGGTGAGATTCTTGACCGCACGTTGTCAGTGGATATGGCTCGCGTGCACGTCAACGATGGCACGATCGGAACGGTAATAAATACATCTTTCGCTCTGGTTAATCTACTTTTCCTGTTTGCGATTGACGCTGTGCTCGGCCTTGTGATCGCTCTCGCAATCGGAATCACCATGCTCCTGATGTCGCTGATTCAGCGGCGCATTAAGAGACTCACTACGGTAATGATGGCCGAACGAAGTGATCTTAATAGCAACACGATGTCACTTATCGAGGCAATCGTGCCCATTCGCGTGGGTGGTGCTGAGTCTCGGGCACTAGCGCGCTGGACACAGACCGCGGCACCGGCGTTGAGCACGGTGAGCGAACTCGAGGCTGAGTCGAGCGCAAGGTTTACCATTCTTGCCGCAGCACCCCTTGTCATGAACACGGTGCTTGTCTTGGCCGTTGCGTCCCAACGGGGTGCCTTCACCGCGGCGGCCTTTATGGGTGCCTTTGTAGCGGTCGCGCAACTCACAATCGCCATGACTCAGCTGACCCAGAGTTTGTATCTGATTAGCGAGTTGAAACCCGCCCTTGAACGCATGGTGCCGATCACGTCGTCAGTGGTTGAGCGCTCAGGTCACGCCCGGGCACCGGGTGCGCTGGATGGGCGCATCCAGATGACCAATGTCGTATTTGGTTACGACCTCGAGCGGCCTCCGCTGCTCGACGGCCTAACCCTCACCGTCGAGGCGGGGGAGTTCGTCGCAATCGTCGGACCGTCCGGTTCGGGGAAATCCTCGGTAATGCGACTCATCCTCGGATTCGAGAACCCTTGGAGCGGTGTCGTAGCCTACGACGGTAAAGACCTCGCCGAGCTCGATGTGACCGCGGTACGCCGGCAGATGGGCACCGTTCTCCAAGCCTCGGTACC
>JBIIOU010000199.1:0-3730 GCA_044336815.1 Candidatus Nanopelagicales bacterium
TATCAACCGACCCCGCGCATTCGTGCGGTGATGTATTTGGTGTCGCGATGCAGCCGGGTACCCCGAATGCAATAAATGAAAGACTTTCCGTGACTATTTTGGATGCGCACATTCAGCGCACACGGTCATGGCGCTCACTGCAAGCCATTGCGGTCGAGTTGTTGACCGAAGCCGGAGTTGATCCAATTCACGCGGCGGAATTGACGGTGCTGCCGGGTATCGACGAAATACTTTCGCTTCTGGCCGTGACCGAATTACTTGATGACCCAGAAATTGACATTGTTGTAGTAGATGGAGGCCCAACCGCGGAAACCGCGAGGCTTTTGGCACTGCCTGAAGCACTTGAGCAAGTGCTGACAGCGGTAATGACGCCGGCCTTTGCAGTTTCACGAGCAGCGCGCGGGCCCATAAATGCAGAGGCCACGGTGCTTACCGCGCTCCAAGAATTGGCTGCCGATTTACGAAGAGTCAAGCAGGCGCTGTCTGGTAGCGGCAGTGTGGTGCGCCTTGTTGCAACACCCGAGAAAGTTGTCTTGGCTGAGACGCGGCGACATCTTGCCACTTTGACGCTGCTCGGTCATCACGTGGATGCGATCTTTGTTAATAGGTACCCGGAAAGCAGTGACAGCTGGCCGCGTAAGTGGGCGCAAAAGCAACGTAAGCGGGTTCGCACCTTGCGCGCCGACATCACCAAAACGCCGATCATCACCGTGCCCTTTAAGACCGCAGAGCCGATTGGTAAGTCCGGGTTGCGCAAACTTCCGGTAACGATCAGGCGCAAGCCTGCGGATACTTTGTTCACCAGTCGGGTGCCGGGTGGGGTATTGCCAACGGTTTCGGGATATGAGTGGCGGATACCGCTATCGGATCCGGCCGATCAGGAGATAAAAGTGGGCCGGTTAGGTGACAACGCAATCATTGTTGTCGGCTCGACCCGGAGGGTACTTGCGCTCCCGCCGGTGTTGTGCCGGTGTGTTATGCAAGGCGCGGTAGTGCGCGCTCAGCAGATTGTGATTGCGTTTGACCCCGATGAGTCACTGTGGCGGCAATCATGAGTGATGAGCAGCGATCCTTTGACCCGAGTGCGATTGCGGGCGGACTGCAGCAATTGTTTACTTGGGCCGCCCAGACTGTGGTTGGCCCGCACAACGAACACAAAAATGTAGATGAGCACCCCGAGTGTTTGGTGTGTCGCGGCATGGGTGCGATGCAAGCACTTGGCCTAGATGCACTGGTTAACCAAGCGGCGAACAGCGGTGCCACTGAATGGGATCTAGACACCTCGGTTGATGTAACAAGCCATGAAACATTTGTTGGCAACGACGAAGACGTCACTTGGGTTAGAGTGAAACGTGAAGACCTCTAGGCTGAAGATATGACTTTCAGTATTGGCGTTGACGTTGGCGGAACTAAAATCTTGGCGGGCTTGGTAGACGACTCCGGTGCAATCATCACCACGGCGCGACGCGAGTCACCGCGCAATGATGCGAATAAGGCTCTAGCTGTGGTCGCCGAGGTAGTAGCCGAACTAAGTGCTCCGTACCCCGGCGCGGTGGTCGGCGTTGGATTGGGAGTCGCAGGCCCGGTGGATTCGGCAAGGTCGACGGTTTTCTTCGCCCCTAATCTTGGTTGGTCGAATGTTCCGGCGCGGGCCTTACTGGAGGAAGTGGTCGGTGTCCCGGTTGTGGTCGAAAATGACGGCAATGCGGCCGCTTGGGGTGAGTTCAAGTTTGGCGCTGGGGCAGATGTTGAAGACTTAACTATGGTGACAGTGGGCACGGGCATCGGCGGCGGCATCATCATCGACGGGGTGTTGTTGCGCGGTGCACATGGTGCGGCCGGTGAGATTGGCCATATGAATGCGATCCCGGACGGATTACCGTGTGCCTGCGGTCGTAATGGGTGCTGGGAGCAATATGCGAGCGGTAACGCGCTCGTGCGCGATGCAAGAGCTCTTGCGGCAAGTAGGCGTGGTGAAGCTGGTCTGTTGCTATCACTCGGCGATGGCACTCCGGAGGGGGTACAGGGTGTGCACTTGACCAAAGCTGCCGAGCTTGGGGATCTAGTCGCCATCGAAGCTTTCAGGGGGGTTGGTACTTGGCTCGGCCGGGGCTTGGCCGATTTAGCGGCGATTTTGGACCCAACAGCGTTTGTTATTGGCGGTGGGGTTTCCGAAGCCGGTGACTTCCTGCTCACCAGCGCCCGTCAGACTTTGTCCGACAAACTCAGCGGCAAGAGGCAGCGCCCGACACCGGAGATTCGCTTGGCCGTGCTCGGTAATCACGCCGGACTCATCGGCGCGGCCGACTTGGCGCGATAATGAACCAAGTATTTTTAGGCTTCGAGATTAATAAGTCGGGCTAGACGACGGCCCCATCATCTCGCTCACCATCGCTGACTTCACGCTCGCGCTTGCGGGCGACAAGGGTGATGAAGCCGGCGATCGAGGCAACGAGCGCCAGCGTGGTCAAAAAACTCCCGAGCCCCAGGACATAAATGAGTACCAAAAAGATTGGGCCGCCAATTGCCCCCGCCCAAGCGAATCTGCCGATGGTGTCAGGCATTGGGATCGGAGGTGGCTCGGGCGGTTCAAATCTGCCTTCGGACAGCAGTTCTTCAATAAATGGGTCTATTTCTTCGGGCGCTATTTGCCTATTGAGGTCGCCAATTTCCATGCGCATGTCACCGGATAGATCCGCGACTATGGCTTCCCAAGCGCTATCTTGCTCCGGATCATTTTGTTCTGGTGATGGTTCATGAGGTGGTGATGTCATCAGCTGGCAATCACGCGTCGGACAAAGTCGATGCTGCCACTTTCTATTACATCGGACTCATAATCAATGGTGGCAACATGAAATGACCGGGTTAGTCGTACATCAGTCTTATCGGCGGATCGAGTATTCGCCAAAATCCAGGCCGTATTGGATGGCTCAACCACGTGATCTTGTTCGCTGTGGAAAACGAGCAGGGGCTGGGTCACTTTGGCAATATCTGCTTTCACAACTGTCCAGAGTTTGGTTAGCGAATGGGCGGCTTTAAGTGGCATTCGATCGTAGGCCCCTTCGTCGACCCCCGGTTTTGCAATGTCATTTGAGACCCCGGGGAATGATGGGATAAAGCGGTAGATGAGCGGAAGTAGATGACGATCGGCTCGCTCTGAGTGCACCGCGGGGTTAACCAGCACGATTCCGGAGATAGCCGAGCCATGTTCTTCGGCGATTCGTAGGCTCAATGACCCACCCATCGACAGGCCCATGATGAAAACTTGATCGTGATGGGCTTTGAGCTCGCAGACATTGCGGTCGGCCTCTGCGTACCAGTCCTCCCAAGTGGTGATGTTCATGTCCTGCCAGCGGGTCCCGTGCCCTGGTAGCCGCGGAACTCGTACCGTCCAGCCAGCTGCGGCTAGGGATCGCCCCCATGGGGTAACCGATTTTGGGGATCCGGTGAATCCGTGGAGGACACAAATGGCCACCGAATTCGACTCGGCTGCATCGAAAGTGAACGGTTCTGCATCGGGCATCAGGGGCATAGCCACTAGTCTGCCACCACGGACCTGGAATATTCGCGCGGCCAAGGAGATCAGGTGCTCTACTGGGTACTGAAGAATTTAGTGATAGGACCGTGGCTACGCGTCCTTTTTCGCCCTTGGGTTGAAGGCCGTGAAAACCTTCCAGATCACGGTCCGGCGATGCTCGCCAGTAATCACCTGTCATTTTCGGATTCCTTC
>JBIIOU010000200.1:0-3723 GCA_044336815.1 Candidatus Nanopelagicales bacterium
TGATGGTGCACCGGCCTATCGATTGGCACTGCAAACTCGTGAGCAACACATCAGGCGTGAGAAAGCCACCAGCAATATTTGTACCGCGCAAGTACTTCTGGCCGTGATCGCCTCAATGTATGCCGCATATCACGGCCCAAAGGGCCTAATGAATATCGCCAATCGAGCACATCGTTATGCGAGCGTGTTTGCCGCTGGGGTGACGGCGGCCGGCGGCACAGTTCAGCATGCGTCGTTCTTTGACACCGTTGAAGTTGTCATCCCTGGTCATGCGCAAGCGGTCTTTGACCGTGCCGCTGAAAGCGGAATCAATGTCCGGAGAGTTAGTGAGAACTCAATTTCGATCTCAACTGATGAACTGACCAGCGCGGTACATCTAGAGAAGGTCTGGGGCGCCCTGGCGATCGCACTACCGGCCCTGAGTGATCTACGGGTAGCCGATATTGATGATGGCTTGCTTGATGCATGGAGTGGTGTGCCCGCAGGGCTACAGCGGACAACCCCATACTTGACCCACCCAGTATTTAACACTCACCACAGCGAAACGTCGATGCTTCGCTATTTGCGCCGACTTGCCGATCGCGATATCGCCCTTGACCGGTCGATGATTCCGCTCGGTTCATGCACCATGAAATTGAATGCCACCACCGAAATGGAGCCGATTACCTGGCCGGGGTTCGCGGGTATTCACCCCTTTGCACCACTGGATCAAGTTGCAGGGTATCTAGAACTCATCGCTAACTTAGAGGCGTGGCTGGTGGAGATCACCGGATACGACGCTGTATCACTCCAGCCAAACGCGGGGTCGCAGGGTGAGTTTGCCGGATTGTTGGCAATACGTGGCTACCACTTATCTCGCGGTGATATTGCTCGAGACCTTTGTCTCATCCCGAGTAGCGCGCACGGCACGAACGCGGCCAGTGCAATCATGGCGGGTATGCGGGTGTCGGTGATTGCCTGCGATGAAAACGGCAACGTCGATCTCGTTGACCTGAAAGCCAAGATCGCTGAACATGCTGATGAGCTGGCGGCGTTGATGATCACTTACCCGTCAACCCATGGAGTTTTCGAAACTGAGGTATCTGCCATCTGCGCCCTGGTTCACGATGCCGGTGGGCAGGTCTATGTAGATGGGGCAAACCTAAATGCCTTAGTTGGTCTGGCGAAGCCGGGTAAATTCGGCGCAGATGTATCCCACTTGAACCTACATAAAACATTTTGTATCCCACACGGTGGTGGTGGTCCGGGCGTTGGCCCAGTTGGTGTGCGGTCGCATCTGGCGCCGTACTTGCCATCTCATCCGCTGCGCCCGGAGGCGGGGCCTCTTGGCCGCGGTGATCTTGATGGGGGAGTCGGCCCTGTTAGCGGTGCCCCTTGGGGGAGTGCCGGCATCTTGCCGATTCCGTGGGCCTATATCCAAATGATGGGCCCCGACGGTTTAGTAAAGGCCACTCAGGTTGCAATACTTTCGGCGAATTATGTCTCCAAGCGCCTTGCCGCGTATTACCCGACTCTCTACACCGGTGCAGGTGGGCTCGTGGCCCATGAATGTATTTTAGATTTGCGCCAGATCAGCGCAGAGACCGGCGTGAGTGTCGATGATGTGGCTAAAAGACTAATTGACTACGGTTTCCACGCTCCGACAATGTCATTTCCGGTGGTTGGCACTTTAATGGTGGAACCCACCGAGAGCGAAGACCTAAATGAGTTAGACCGTTTTATAAATGCGATGATTGCGATCAAGGCTGAGATAGATCAGGTGGGCGCCGGAGTGTGGCCACCCGATGACAATCCGCTACGCAATGCGCCACATACCGCCAACTGCCTAATTGGGCCTTGGTCACACCCGTACCCAGCTCGACTCGGTGCTTATCCAAGCGGAGCTAAAGTCATGGATAAAT
Organism: Candidatus Nanopelagicales bacterium; assembly: GCA_044336815.1. Lineage (GTDB taxonomy): Bacteria > Actinomycetota > Actinomycetes > S36-B12 > S36-B12. The sequence continues at coordinate 1,902 of JBIIOU010000200.1, forward strand.
ACTGGCCACCGGTGCGCCGCATCGATGGTGCCTACGGTGATCGCAACCTAGTGTGCTCCTGCCCAAGCCTGGAAGAACTGGCTTCGGTCTAGCGATCTTTATACGAAGACACCAAGCTCAGCAAGTAGATTTGTTACTCGCTGCTTGATTTCATCGCGAATAGGGCGTATCGAATCGAGGTCGAGGCCCCTGGGATCCTCGAGAACCCAATCCTCATATTTCTTGCCCGGGAAGATGGGGCAGGCATCGCCACAACCCATAGTGATGACGGCATCAGCGGCACGAACGATCTCGTCGGTCCAGGGCTTCGGAAATTCACCTGAGATATCAATGCCGACCTCGGCCATTACATCGATGGCAGCCGGGTTGACCTGGCTACCCGGCTCGGACCCACCCGACCAAGCAATGGCGCGATCGCCAGCGAGAGCCTTGAAGAAGCCCATAGCCATCTGAGAACGCCCAGCATTGTGCACGCAAAGGAATAGCACTATCGGCCGGCTATCTGTTGATTTACCTTCAACTCGTGCCAGCGCGAAGAGCCGTTCGCGAGCGAAGCGCTCGGCAAAAAGTGGCAGCCACGTAACGACGGTGAAGCGACCTGCAAATTCATCGTATGAGGTGTGCAGGAATCGCTCGATTGTTTCTGCCGCGAACACACCATCAAACTCATGTTGTAAACGAGATGCCGCGGCGCGCAGCACCTGCTGCTGTTCAAGTGATAAATCCTCGCGTCGAGTGCTGTCATTCATGCGGATTTCCTCTTCTTTCGGGTTGGAGTATGAACATGGGGGACTAGGGTCAAGACACGGCTTCGAATCTCATCAAACGTCTGCGCAAATGCGGCATCACTACCAACTCGAGCCGGATCAGCGATAGACCAATGCAGGCGGGCATTGCAGCGATTTACTAGCTTCTCGTTCACACCATCACAGACCGAAACGATTAAATCCGAGGGTTTCAAAACCGCATCGAGGTCACGCGGCTCTGTTTGCTCAAGCAGTAACCCTGCGCGGCGAATCGCAGTGCGTGCCCGCGGATTGATGCGATAAGCCGGATCCGTGCCGGCAGAGCTCACCGGAACAGTGCTCACGCCCCGCCAGATTGCCTCAGCCATTACCGAGCGGGCGGAGTTCTCGGTACAGACAAATACCACGCGGCGGGTATTGATTGACGAGGCAGTTGGCAGGAGGTCATCGAACCCGTCCAGTTCAAGGTGCAAATAGGTGCGGCGGCCATCGGCCTGGGATCGTTTTCTGCTTATCAGGCCCGCTTCGGTCAAGATCTTGAGGTGATGGGCCAGCAAGTTGCCCTGGATCTGAAGCTTTTCCGCCAAAGTGTCGGGCGACAAATCATCATCATGCAAGTGATCAGCGATGGCCAGGCGGACGGGATCGCCCAAGGCGGAAAATCTTGCTACCCGACTAAGAAATAGTTCAGAGTCCATTGACTCAATATACACTGATCTATCTGGATTTCAAGTGCCACAACGGAGGCCGATCTGAGGAAAGGTACTACTCTTCATTACCCTCAAAGCAAGCAGCACAACAACCACAAATAAAAATGGTAAATAAATTACCGGTTTTGGGGTTTGAGGGGTTTAGGGTGCCGCCGATACCGGCCACACCGGGCCGCACCCAACCAACACCGAGTGCGAGCCGATCAGCTGGCGCTGAACTTACTGGGGTAACAACATCATTATTTGGCATCAGGTTTACGTCCTTTGCGTCAGTAAATGTGGAAACGCTATCGGCGCCAAGATGGGACGCTCAGTTAATTGGAACACCAAACCCGGCGAAAGGCAATCGAAACCCGGGCAGCGGAT
>JBIIOU010000222.1:0-3133 GCA_044336815.1 Candidatus Nanopelagicales bacterium
GCCGAATCCTTCACATCCTCATGAACCGGAACACTCGGTTCAGCCGAATCCTTCACATCCTCATGAACCGGAACACTCGGTTCAGCCGAATCCTTCACATCCTCAGCGGGTGAATTTACCTGCTCTGCGAGTGAATGCTTTGCAGCTTCCTTTGCGGAAGCAACTGAATCAGCGATCTTTGTCCTACCTGAATCGTAAGTCGGACTTAATTCTCTCAAATGGTCGTCGACCCCGGTCAATCCGGCTTGTAACATGCCGAGGTGATCTGTAGGTGCCTGTGTGTAGTCGGTGCTTCCCATAAAGTTGACCGGTTTCGACCTCGTATTTTCCCGTCGCGTACCGTCCTTTAACTCACGTTTTACTTTCTTCCGCTCTTCCTCATCTGCCTTTGCTCCGGCAAGGCCCTGGATGACGTCGGCGCTTGCGTTTGTCAAGCCTACAACTGGTTTGACAAGTGTCTCAGAGTTAATGGGTGCTCCAAGTGCTGTCGAAACGGCACCGACAACTTGGTGGGTGGCTCCCATTACGCCTGTGGCAGCAGCAGTTCCTAGGTCACCGTGTGCCAATGCAGGCCGGGCATAGGAGTCCTTGCCACTCAAAATCCCTGCCCCTGTGCGCAATCCACTAGCGGTACTTACAGCTCCTTGAGCGATTCTCCCCAAAATTGTAGGACTAGTCACTTCATCCTCGTTTTGATACGCGCCACCGAAGCGCCCTTGGGCGTCCGCCGTCTCACCCAGGTGATCTCCAATGGTCTGGTCATGTTCCCTTTGGGAGTCGCGAAGATCTGCCCTTCGCTTTTGAGTTTCCGCGAGCTCTTCTCGGTCGCCCTTGGACAGGCCCGTAGTCTTTCGTACACCTATCTCTTCAAGTCCTGCTTTGTGCTCTGCCATCTCGTCATGTTGATCCAGAGTAAGACCCGTGTCGCGAACACTCTCCAAGTTCTTCATGGTTCGATCATGATTACTTGCTAGCGCAAGTTGCTCTTCTGTCATGTAAGGCTTGAGATTCTCAAGCGTGTGTGGCGTCCCAAGTTTTGTCTTCTCGGCTTTGGCGTGATCCTTCTTTCCCTTCTCTTGTACGGTCAATGTTTTTGCAGTCTCTACACGACCACCGGTGACAAAATTGGCAAACTGCTTTGCACCTTTATGCAACTTACCTGGAGTAACGTTGTGCAGTTCGTCAAACGTGTCAGAGTTCTTCTTACGGTGTGCCTCGCGGAGTGCTATCGCTTCACTCGTTGCGGAGTCGTACCCCGCTTTCGCGGCGTCGTGCTGATCCTGTTCGTCCGCAAGTAGAGCTTGATGTGAAGTAGTTTTGCCCCAAGACGTGGACTTTTTTTCGCGTTTCTCAAGCTCAGCTGCAGCGGTTACTCCAAGGTCTTTTATACCCTTTGTGTGCACCTTTTTTGCATCATGTTCGTCCATAAAAAATTGGTTGGTCTCGTCATCCGTATTCGATGGGTCGTGCACTTGCACTGACATTCCCATAAATGGTGCTCTCAACTTGAGCTCATAATCCCGTCTATCCTCGAGCGATTTCTGATGCTCGCCCAGCTGCTCATCAGTCGCCTTGCGGTCGGCGGAAAGTTTTTTTGAATCTCCATCGTTATATCTGCGTTTCATTTTGCCATACATTGAACCTTCGGCTACGTGCTCCTTTTGGGCTACCTCGCCCGGCGCCAGATCAGTCTGCCCTCCGCTCGTGTGTTTCATTAAGTTTTCACTGAGCAGTTCACCTTTGTTACCCGTCGTTGTGGCAAGAGCAGCAGTTTTAAGGCCCTTGGCAATGTTGCGGCCCGTGGTTTTCCACACATTCCTCAAGACCTTGGATTCGTTGGCCCGTTGCTCGTCCGTGAGTTGATCGCTTGCCTTCATGTTCAACGCGTGAAGGGAATCCATGGCACTTTGACGATTGTCACTTGACTTCTCGTATACCTGCTTGCTTTGGGCATATACGGCATTGCGCCCTGAATCGAATTGATCAATGGCCTGGGAACCGGCTTGCGCCACGGTCGACACTGACGCGACAAATTTGGCAGGATCTCCTCCGATACCACCTCCAACGGCCGCTCCCACAGCTCTCCCAACGCCCGATGCAGCAATATCGTGTACCGATTCAGCGGCGTCGTTGACCGCCATGGCCGTCCCTGAGCCCGAGCGCGTATTTCGTGCCCCTTCAAGGAAGCGTGCGCCGGGTGCCCGAGTCCCTGATGCCACGTCTTGGTCATAGCCGGCCTTCATCCGTTCCACTTTCTCGGGGTCGACATTCTCATACTGAGCGAAGTGGGTATCTGGCCGAAGCTTTGGCCGCCCTGGCGCGTTCACGGCAGGCTTTGAGCCTTGCTCTGTCCCGTGTGAGGCAACTATTGACTTTCTCAGCTTCTCGTCGTCGAAATCCTGTGCAGGAGCTGGGGTTTGGCCAGACATCAGTCGCCTTCCCTCCCAAACGATCCTGTTTCACCATAAATACCAACTGGCGCAGACACTTCTTCCCTATAAAATTATGGAGCTGCCCGCCATATACGGCAAACCGGATCCGCCCGAATTGCGTAGAAACCCCCGTCCCTGTGGGGTTGGGCATCTCGATTCCCGGCTACCGATAGATTCCCAAAGGTGGCAACCGCGATCGTGCTCTCACACTCCGATATTGCCAATGAATTAGGGCATCTAGAGCCTTGGCTCGCCAAGAATGACTTCAAGGTCACCCGAAGCCACCGCGAGTTAGGTGGCCCGCTCCCCCAAGGTGATCTTTTGATCGTTATGGGTTCACCAACATCGGTGGCCGCGGGCCATCTCCAGCCACCCGCGGCGGCCGAGATAGCGATGGTTGCCGATTGGGTGGGCCAAGGCCGGCCTTATCTTGGTATCTGTTTTGGGGCCCAAGTTTTAGCTCGCGCGCTGGGAGGCACGGTGCAAAGAATGCCCGAGACCTTTCGTGCCTACAACGTAGTTGATACCACGGCATCCCGAGCCGAAGTATTTGCAGGTCCGTGGGTGATCTGGCATGACGATGTAATAACCGCGCCGCCCGGATGCCAAATCATTGGCACCTACCAACACGGTGACCTGATCTTCCGGACAGGCTCAGCATGGGGGCTGCAACCACATATAGAGGTAACAGCGGAGATTTT
>JBIIOU010000201.1:0-3682 GCA_044336815.1 Candidatus Nanopelagicales bacterium
ACAAGTTCAGTCGGCCCGCCCGCTAGAGCCAAGTCGAGGATCTCGTTGACCAAGGCGTCGGCCACCACATTTTGCGCACGGGGTACCCAAACATAGGTAACGCGCCCCGGAGGGAAAACATCTCGGGCAGCGAGCGCTAGTTCGCGCATATCTGGATGTTTAATCTTCCAGCGTCCTGACATCTGTTCAACGATTAACTTCGAATCGAGGCGAACCTCAATTTTTGCATCGGGGTCGAGTGCAAAAGCTTGCTCAAGGCCGCGAATGGCGCCGCGATATTCCGCAACGTTATTGGTGGCCACACCGAGGTACTCGGCAACTTCAGCGAGAATCACGCCGGTAAGGGCGTCGCGCACTACGGTCCCGTAGGCGGCCGGACCTGGGTTTCCGCGCGAGCCACCGTCGGCTTCAACAATAAATGAGCGGGTCATTGAACCGTAGTTCTCACAAACCTGATTCAGCAGTGCGAATCAGGATCCGGCGGCACTCCTCGCACCTGGCAACCGCATTCGGGGCGGCATTTCGAAGTGCCTCAATCTCACGCGGGGGTACCTGCATGCGACAGCCCTCGCATTGACCTCGATATAGCCGCGCCGCGCCGCGCCCGTCATGGTCAGCCCTGATTTTTTCATAAAGCGCGAGTAGATCCTCGGGGATCTCACCCTTTATTGAATTGCGTTCAGCAGCAGTTGCCTCCCGCTCCGCGGTGATAACGGCGAGCAAGCCCGCGAGCACCGAAGAAACCTCACCCTGTTCAATTTCAAGTTGATCGCGCTCATTGGTTAGTTGCCTTACCGCGGCAAGTGCCCCCTCAACCCGCTCCATGACTTCAAGTTCAACATCTTCAAGTTCACCCTGGCGGCGGGCAAGTGAGCCAAGCTCATGCTGCAGGCTCTGCAACTGCTTTGGATCATTAATGCTCCCTGAATCCAACAACTCTTGATCGCGACGTGAGCGTTCACGCACCTGCTCCACATCAGCGTCCGCGCGCGCTTGGTCAAGGTGCAGATCTCCGGCAATAGTTTCAGCAGCCGTAATCTCGTCGCGGACCCGAATTAGTCGGGATTCCAATTCACTTAAACGTGCAGCCTCGGGCAAGGTGCGCACCTTGTGGTCAATTTGCGCCAAGTGCGTATCGCGGTCCTGTAGTTCGAGTAACCGCAGTTGGACAACAGGTTCAGCGTTCAGGAGGTGCTCCCTTGTGATGGCTCCCGCAGCACTCGAGAAGTCCATGGGTCGGTCGGTAGTTGCGAGATGATGGTGCGAACGCTACTGCCCTGACCAGCGAGCCCGCGGGCCAGCGCACCAGCAGCCTGCTCCAGCCACGGCCACTCCCCAGCCCAGTGGGCAATGTCAATGAGGGCGCACTTGTTATCAGCTAGGTGTTCGAGTGCTCGATGGTGACGTAAATCAGAGGTGACGTAGACGTCGGCGACCTCAGCGGCGTCCGACATAAAGCCATCACCGGCTCCCCCGCAGACCGCAACGGTGCGCACCTTGGTCATCGGGTCACCGGCAACTCTCACCCCGTGCTGAGTTTCTGGCAAGAGCGCCGCTACCAGTTCGGCGAATTGTTCAAGGGTGATGCTCTCGGCTAGCTGACCCACTCGACCGGTGCCGGTGCTGTGGCCCTGCGCCGTGGGCACTAGCGGGCGCAGCCCACTGAGCCCGAGGGCTTGCGCGAGCGCATCTGATACCCCTGGGTCACTGTGATCGGCATTGGTATGGGCGCTGAACAACGCAATACCGTGGCTAATAAGGGTGTGCACGATTTTGCCTTTTGCGTCGGTAGCTGCCACCGAATGGACCCCGGTCAAAAAGAGCGGATGGTGGGTGACAATCAGATCGACTTGTGCCATCAACGCTTCATCTACCACTTCAAGAACCGGGTCGACAGCGAAAAGCACCGTGGCCACCGTGGCATCTGGGTCACCACAGGTCAAACCAATAGCGTCCCAGTCTGCGACCAAGGCCGGTGGGTAAGCCGCCTCAAGGACGGTGACGATCTGGCGGAGTGTGGGCGCTGGCACCCCCTCAGGCTACCCGCACCCCGTGGCCCCGCACCCCAATCGGTAGCCTCGCCCCGGGCCCATAGCTCAGTTGGTAGAGCGCCTCGTTTACACCGAGGATGTCGTCGGTTCGAGTCCGGCTGGGCCCACTACGAAATCCAGGCGCCAATTAGCACGCAGCTGCTAGCGCTACCGCTTGGCTCTCGGAGCAACCAAACGGGTGCCCTGCCAGTTTGGGCCCGCACTTACCGTGCTCGTTTGCTGGAGCCCCGCGGTGGGGGCTGCATCGGCAATGTCTTCAGCCTCAATATGACCATCGCGACCGGGCTTGGGCGTTAATAGCCAAACCACCCCGTGATCGGTGAGCGGACCGATGGCATCTACTAGGCCGTCGACCAGATCACCGTCTTCATCGCGCCACCACATGATGACAACATCTACGACGTCGTCATAATCCTCATCCACAAGATCGCCACCGATGACATCCTCGATACCAGCGCGCAGCGCTTCATCGACGTCGCTGTCGTACCCAATCTCCTGAATTGTCATACCAAGATCAAACCCAAGACGTGTTGCTCGTTGACGAGCTTCGTCACGGTCCGCTGCGGCGGTCACCAGGAACCCCTCTTCCTTCATCTGACTGCGTTAACTGTTAGCGCAGTTCTACACGTTGCCGGCCAGGTGAGGTGGCCGATTTGTTGCAACAACTTCAGAAATCTACCTAGGTATTCCAGCGGACTTTCGGTCCGGTTGCAAGCAGTGTGCCCGATTACGGCCAGAAAATCCCCCACCTGCCCCCGCGCGGCGCGAATACGAGAGAATATGTACAGCGCTACCCGCGCACACCAAATATTCGATCCGGCCACCGGTGACCCCGGCCGGCCCCGGCGAAAGGGTGCACCCCGTGGCCCCCGCGCATAACCGTGACCCGCTCCTAGCCGGTGGGCTCCCCACCCAATATGTCGATGTTGATCCCGACGAAACCGCAGAATGGGTTGAATCCTTCGATAACCTGGTCGACAACTCGGGTAATTACCGCGCGCGCTACCTAATGCTGTCGCTGCTTCGGCGGGCGGCCGAGCGAAATGTCGGAGTCCCCAGTCTGCGAAGCACCGACTACATCAACTCAATTGCCCCCGAACTCGAAACGTGGTTCCCCGGCGACGAAACCATCGAGAGGCAGATCCGACGATATATTCGCTGGAACGCCGCGATCATGGTTCATCGGGCCCAGCGCCCCGGCGTTGGTGTCGGCGGCCACATCTCAAGTTACGCCTCCTCGGCAACTTTGTACGAAGTTGGCTTCAATCACTTCTTCCGGGGGCCAGACCACCCCACCGGCGGAGACCAAGTTTTCTTTCAGGGCCACGCCTCCCCCGGCATCTACGCCCGCGCTTTTCTTGAAGGCCGACTAACCGAGGATCAACTTGATGGTTTCCGCCAAGAGGTCTCACATCCCTCAGGTGGCATACCCTCGTACCCACATCCGCGTTTAATGCCGTGGTTTTGGCAATTTCCCACCGTGTCGATGGGCCTTGGCCCACTTAACGCGATTTATCAAGCCCGCTTCAATAAATACCTGACCCATCGCGGCATCAAGGATGCGTCCGAGCAAAAAGTTTGGGCATTCTTGGGTGATGGCGAGATGGACGAGGTTGAAGCGGTAGGTGCTA
>JBIIOU010000202.1:0-3678 GCA_044336815.1 Candidatus Nanopelagicales bacterium
ATCGTGGTGACCGGAGCCATCGTTCGCCTAACCTCATCGGGGCTGGGTTGCCCAACTTGGCCGCAGTGCGTTGAGGGTTCATACATCCCAACTGCCCGTCAGGAAGAGTCTTGGCACAAGTATGTCGAGTTTGGGAATCGGCTACTTACGTTTGCGCTGGTATTCTTGGCGATTGCGGCAGTAATTGCTGCCATCATGGATAGACGCCGTCGCAGAGCGGCGGAGCTGCCTGCACGGCCCGTGATTTTGCTACTTGCTTTCATTCCAATTATTGGTACCTTCGCCCAGGCAATCCTTGGTGGTATCACTGTACTTACGGGACTGAGCCCACTTAGTGTATCTGCGCACTTTCTAGTGTCGACCTTAATTGCGGCCGGCTGCGTAGCCCTTGTCGTGAGATCCCGAGATGTAGGTGATCAACCAATTATTTATTTGGTGCGTCCAGAACTTCGAATTCTCACTTGGGCAATAGTTGGCACCGCATTCGCGGTTGTAGTTCTCGGAGTCATCGTGACCGGGAGTGGCCCGCACAGTGGCGACGCCGAGAGCGAGTCGCGGTTTGGATTCGATCCGCGCACCGTCGCTTGGCTCCATGCTGATGTAGTTTTGCTATTTATCGGTCTTATCTTGGCGATGCTGCTGGCCGTCAGGCTAACTAAGGCTCCCCGGCAGTTATTCGTCCTGACACTCACGCTGCTTGCAATTTCGATGGTGCAGGGTGTTATCGGTTACACGCAGTATTTTTCGGGACTCCCCGTCGCGCTGGTAACGGTGCACGTGCTCGGCGCGTCACTAGTTTGGGTTACCGCGTTATTGATGCCCGCTGCCCTGAGAACCCGTGGACTATCCGACGAACGGGTCGATCGCGACAGCTAAGAAAAGTAGCGCAAGGTAAGTGATTGAGCCATGGAATAGTCGCATTGCAGGCACCAGCACCTCGTTCGAAGGTGCACGAGCAACTCGATAGAGAACCACGGTCTGGAAGATGAACGCGGCACCCAAAACAACGGCGGCGATTGAATAGACCCAGCCCATTGGTGCCACGAGGATTAAGGCCAGGGAGAAAAGCACCATAACCACGGCATAGACGACGATATTGGTGGTGACCGTGGTTACCGGCTTAACAACCGGCAGCATTGGCACACCTGCACGCTCATAGTCGTCTCGATATTTCATCGCCAGTGGCCAGTAGTGGGGCGGAGTCCAAAAGAAGATGATCATGAAGAGCACTACCGGCGTCCAAGTCAGTGAACCAGTGACCGCCGACCACGCGATCAGGACCGGCATGCAACCAGCGGCGCCACCCCAAACGATGTTTTGTGAAGTTCGACGTTTTAACAACATTGTGTAACCCACCACGTAGAGCAAGATCGCTAGAACGGCCAGCAGGGCCGAGATAAAGTTAGCGAGCCAAAGTAGGGCTACGGCACTGCCCAAACTCAAAATGACACCTTGAATGATTCCGGCTCGCACGCTTATGGTTCCCATCGCCGCCGGGCGGTGATCGGTTCGGTGCATCAAGGCGTCAATATCGCGGTCATAAACGCTGTTAAAGGTGTTGGCGGCACCCGCAGCCAAAGTCCCGCCAATTAGAACGGCAATTACCACTTTCAGGCTCGGTAGCCCTTGAGCTGCCAAAAACATTGTCGGGATCGCCGTGGTTAGCAGCAACTCAACTATTCGGGGTTTGGTCAGGGCCACGTGGGCCATAAATTGCTGGACCCGGTTCAACTTTTCGCTAGTGGGCGCAGCCGTCATTCCACACACGATACCGGTATGAGCCGGCGGGTGATCTGGTCTTTGGATCTCTGCCCTCTGCTGTGTTCTCCATCACTAGGCTAAGGCCATGAGCGAACCACTGAATTGGGACTCAATTGACGAGGATGCCGTTCGGCATCTACGGGCCTTGGCAATGGACGCCGTCCAGAAGGTAGGCAATGGCCATCCAGGTACGGCAATGAGTTTGGCCCCCGTTGCGTACCTGCTCTTTACCCATATTTTGCGTCACGACCCGAGTGACCCCAATTGGCTGGGGCGGGACCGCTTCGTGCTCTCAGCGGGGCACTCCAGTTTGACCCTTTACTCGCAGCTGTTTTTGTCGGGCTATGGCTTGACGATGGACGATCTCCGCGGATTTCGGACTTGGGGCTCGCGTACCCCCGGCCACCCCGAACACGGTCATACCGCCGGTGTCGAAACTACTACCGGCCCACTTGGCCAAGGGCTGTCGACGGCGGTCGGGATGGCCATGGGCGCAAGGTATGAACGCGGCCTGTTTGACCCGGATACCGCACCGGGTAAGAGCCCATTCGACCATCGGGTCTGGGTAATTGCTTCTGATGGCGACCTCGAGGAGGGCATAACCTCGGAAGCGTCCTCACTTGCGGGTACCCAAGGGCTAAGCAATCTCACTGTGCTCTGGGATGACAACCACATCTCAATTGAGGGCGATACCGCCGTAGCTTTTACTGAAAATGTGGTCGCCCGCTACTCGGCCTACCACTGGGCCACCCACGAGGTGGATCGCAATGAAGATGGCTCAGTTGATGTCGCCCAGCTTTACCATGCGATGCAGGCCGCTGCTGCCGAAAAATCACGCCCCACGTTCATTCGAGTTCGCACCACCATCGGGTGGCCGGCACCGCACGCGCAAAATACCGCAAAGGCTCATGGCTCGGCGTTAGGCGCCGATGAAGTCGCAGCGACAAAAGTAGTTCTAGGCCTAGACCCCAACGAGTCCTTTGCTTTCCCAGACGCCTTGGTTACAAGTGTCCGCTCCAGGCTAACCCAGCGGGTGGTTGCCGCGCGCGCTACCTGGGAGGCGAGCTATCAATCGTGGCGAGCGACACAACCTGAGCGCGCAGCTTTACTTGATCGACTACGCGCCGGTGAGCTACCCGCCGGATTCGATACGGCCTTCCCCTCATATGAAATTGGAAGTTCGGTGTCCACCCGAAAAGCGTCCGGTGATGCGATTAATTCAGTTGCCAACGTGATGCCCGAGCTTTGGGGTGGCTCCGCTGACCTCGCCGAATCAAACAACACCACCATTGAGGGCGGCAAGAGCTTCTTGCCAAGTTCTTCGAAAGTACCTGAAGCCTCACCGTACGGGCGGATCTTGCATTTTGGTATTCGCGAACATGCGATGGGCGCCATCCTAAATGGCATCTCCCTTGATGGGTTGACACGGGTGTTCGGTGGCACCTTCATGGTGTTCAGCGATTACATGCGCGGAGCGGTACGCCTTTCGGCCCTAATGCAAACTGCAGTCACGTTCGTCTGGACCCACGATTCAATTGGTCTCGGTGAAGATGGACCGACCCACCAGCCGATCGAGCACCTCTGGTCTCTGCGCGCGGTACCGGGCCTGTCGGTAGTGCGGCCGGCCGATGCGAATGAGACTTCAGCGGCCTGGCACACCACATTGGGTGCGCACCGGCCGGTGGGCTTGATCTTGACGCGCCAGAATGTGCCGACGTTGGTGTCAGCGGAAGTCGCCCGCACGGGGGTGGCTAGGGGCGGATATATATTGGCCGATTCCAGCAATCCAGTGGTGCTCCTCATGGCAACCGGGTCCGAAGTGCAACTAGCACTACAAGCTCATCTGGCACTTACCGCAGACGGAATTTCCTCGCGAGTCATCTCGATGCCATGTTTGGAATGGTTTGACGAGCAAGA
>JBIIOU010000203.1:0-3645 GCA_044336815.1 Candidatus Nanopelagicales bacterium
GAGCATCCGATAACCGAGGCGGTTACCGGTATTGACTTGGTCGCTGAGCAGTTGCGGGTAGCTGCTGGGGAGCCATTATCTTTTAGTCAAGGTGATATCAGTTCGCGCGGCCATGCTATTGAAATCAGGCTCAATGCGGAGAACCCGGACCTAAATTTTCTGCCATCTCCTGGCACGGTTACTTCATTTACGATGCCTGCTGGCCCATTTGTGAGAATCGACAGCGGTTTCACGGTCGGTAGCGTAGTGAGTCCATATTACGATTCGTTGCTCGCGAAGATCATCGTTTGGGGCCGCACCCGAGATGAAGCCCTAGACCGTGCCCGTCGAGCAATTGCTGAGATAGATGTGCAGGGAGTCAATACGACCGCTGACTTCCTCAATGACATCCTGCAAACTTCCGAATTCAAGTCGGGGGACTACGACACCACTTTCCTTGAAACGAGAGGTTAAAACGATGGCAGGTTCAACCAGTCGTTATTCGTGGGGGGCTGACGAGCATCTAGTGGTGCAATTGGCAGAGTCCATGAGTCTGGACGCAAATTTCAGGGCTATGGCAATTGCGAGTGAGTTGGTTGCTGCTAATAAGCCGGGCATTATTGACATTTGCCCGTCTAATGCTTCTCTCTTGGTGCGCTTCAACCCGGATGTTATTGCACCCGCCGACCTGGAGGCCCTCGTGCGAGGCGCCGAGGCTCGGGTGGATGTTGGTACCTCGCCGAAGATAAGCACGCGCATCTTTGAAGTACCCGTTTGGTACGGAGACCCTTACACGTTGGAGACCGGTGCCAGATTCCGCGATCGTCATCAGCGCCCCGAGGGCAATGATCTTGAATTCGCTGCCCTTGAAAACGGTCTAGATGGACCCGAGGCCTTCATTAAGGCTCACGCGGATTCACCGTGGATAACTTCTATGGTCGGGTTTGTGGCAGGACTGCCATTTCTATTTCAGATGGTTCCCCAAGAAAGGCAACTCGAGGTCCCGAAATATATACGCCCAAGGACAGACACGCCCAAGCAGACCATTGGCCATGGTGGGTGCTTCGCGGCGATCTATAGCGTCCGAGGGGCAGGCGGCTACCAAATGTTCGGCATCACGCCGGTACCGATATTTGATCCGGAGCAAAAACTCGAGGACTTCAAGGACTTCATGATTTTCTTCCGCCCCGGTGACATCGTCAAATTTAGATCCATTGACGAGGCCGAGTATCGAACAATCCTGGCAGAGGTCGAAGATGGGACTTATCGATACCGGCAGACTCCGGTGGAGTTCGCGCTGAACGACTTCCATGCGGATCCGGATAAATACAACGCCACACTCTTGGAGGCGCTTTATGGGAATTGAGATATTGGAGCCGGGTCTTGCTACCTCGGTCCAAGACCAAGGGCGCCCCGGTTACTACAGCGTAGGGATCCCGCCATCCGGGGCCCTTGACCTGTATTCGGCTGCGCTCGCCAACTTGCTGGTGGGTAATTCGCCTGGACTTGCCGTCCTTGAAGCGACCTATCTAGCGCCCAAAATGCGGTTCACCAGCCCCACTGTTATTTCGGTGACCGGTGCGCAGGTGCCGGTCCACTTGAATGGGGAGGAGGTGCCGCAATGGGAATCAATTGCCGTTGCCGCTGATGATGTGGTGTCATTTGGGATTCTCCAAGCAGGAGCGCGTATCTATGTGGGCGCCGCCGGTGGGATTAATGTCCCGGAGATTCTGGGCAGTAGGTCGACCTACGCCCTCGGTGCCTTTGGTGGCTTCGAGGGAAGAGCACTAAAAGCTGGGGATCTAATCCCGGTAGGTTCCCAATCGGGCTCGATTGGGAGGGTAATCCCGGTTGACTCGCGGCCCCAGTTTGCCCGTGAAGTAGATGTTCGGGTAGTTCTAGGGTTGTATGACTACCGGCTTACCGACGTCGGATTGAGCGCGTTATTGGATCAGCCATGGAAGTTGTCACCTGTTGCGGACCGAATTGGTTTTCGCTACGGCGGGGGCAAATTGGACTGGCGCGAGCGTGTGCAACCTTTTGGCGCGGGCTCTGATCCCTCGAATATTGTCGACGCCGGATATCCAGTGGGGTCCATACAGGTTCCCGGTGGTGTGGAGCCAATCATCTTGCATCGTGATGCGGTCTCTGGTGGTGGCTACGCGATGGTGGCGACCGTCATTAGTGCAGACTTGAGCCTTGTTGGTCAATGCGCTCCAGGAACTATGACTAATTTCAAGTCAGTGACGATGGAAGAAGCGCTCGCTGCTCGAGCGTACGGTCAAGAGCGACTGCGCAAAGTACAGGGTCTGTGGAGTTAGTGCTGTGAAAACCTCCGAAAGATTGACTGAACTCGGAATTAAACTGCCGCCACCTGCGGCTCCAGTGGGTTCTTACTTGCAAGCCAAAGTTCATGAAAGGCTAATTTTCGTGACCGGGCAACTTGCTTTGGTCGATGGGGTAATTGCAAATCCTGGATTGCTCGGCTCGGAATTGGATGCTACTCAAGGTTCGTTGGCAGCTAGAGATTGTGCTTTGAATTCAATCGCTGCGGCCGCCGCCGTGGTCGGTGGCATCGATCGAATCGCCGGAGTGTTACAAGCTACTGGATTCTTGGCATGTGCTCCGGGGTTCACCGCCCATAGCGTTGTTCTTAATGGAGCGAGTGATCTTTTCGTTGAGGTTTTCGGTGAGAGCGGTCGTCACACACGCACCAATGTTGGTGTGGGTTCGATACCGCTCAGCAGCTCTGTTGAACTACAAGTGACATTCGAAATCATTGAGGGAGAGTAATGAGCGCTGCTGCACCTTTAGTCATGGTTGATGATGGGCGAATACGCGTGACAAAATGGCATTTCGAGCCTGGGGCGTCTACGGGGATGCATACCCATGAATTCGACTACGTTGTCGTACCAGTTACGGGGGGTAATTTCACCGTAACCCAGGCGGATGATTCGACAGTATCGATGGTGCAAGTACCAGGTGAGTCCTACTCGCGCTCAGTTGGTGTCACGCATGACGTGACCAATGCCGGCTACCAGGTAGCCGTCTTCGTGGAGATTGAACTGCTTCCCTGAAATGTCGCCTCGGTAAGTAGCGCGGCCGGCGCATGCGCCATGCTTATTAGGTGGCCGTTGACCTCGTAGTCAGCAAGTCTGTGGTAATCCCACAGGCCGAGCTGGGCTGGAAGTTTTCCAGGTCATCTGGGCCAGGTGGCCAAAGCGTCAACACCACCGACTCGAAAGTGCAATTGGTTTTTGATCTGCGGAATTCACGCGGCTTAAGTGAGCACCTTCGGAACCGCGCCTTGGCTCGACTTGAGTCCAAGTTGGTCGATGGATGCCTGGTGATCACCGCATCCGAGCAACGCTCGCAGTTACAAAACCGCAGGGCCGCCGAACAGCGGCTGGTCGAAGTGCTCAAGGAGGCCACGGCCCCGCCACCTCGTGCTCGCCGGGCCACCAGGCCCACTAAAGCCTCGGCTGAGCGGCGCATCAAAGAAAAGAAAGGTCGGGGCCGCACCAAAGCCCTGCGCGGATCGACCAAAAGGGACGTTGACTGACCCGGATTTGGTCGGAGTGAGCCCAGCACATATCCTTAAGTAGCAATAAGCGACGCGGGGTGGAGCAGCTCGGTAGCTCGCTGGGCTCATAACCCAGAGGTCAC
>JBIIOU010000038.1:0-14297 GCA_044336815.1 Candidatus Nanopelagicales bacterium
GGAGTCGGTTGTTTTCATCGACAACGGGCAGGGCGACCAAGTTGTAGGCGGCAAAAGTGCGCGCAACATCGGCGAGGTTCACATTCGGGCCAATAGGCACCAAGGTGGTGTCGACGATTGACGAAACCATGGTTGCGGGTGGCTCGCGCAGCAGCCGCTGGAAATGGCAGGCACCCAAGTACTTGCCTGTTGGAGTTTCAGTGGGGGAGCGGGTCACGTAAACCTGTGAGGCCAGTGCCGGTGAAAGATCAGCATTACGGATGTGGGCCAGTGCATCAGCAACTGTGGCATCGGCCGGCAGCACCACCGGCTCAGTCGTCATCATGCCGCCCGCGGAGAAATCGTCATAGGTCAAAAGGCGGCGAATATCCTCGGCTTCATCGGGCTCCATGCGCTCGAGGAGGTCTTCGGCTTGGGCTTTTGGTAGCCCAGAAATTAGGTCGGCGGCATCGTCGGGGTCCATTTCCTCCAGGACGTCTGCCGCGCGCTCGGCCTCAAGCATCTGCAAAATCTCAACTTGATCGTCTTCGGGTAATTCTTCTAAGACGTCAGCAAGTCGTTCATCGTTTAATTCGCGAGCGACCTCAAGTCGCCGTTTTGGAGTTAGGTCATGCAGCACCGCTGCGATATCGGCGGCGGGAAGTGTTTCAAGACTTGCGAGCAGCAGTTCTGCAGGCTGGTCAGTAATGGGTATTGAGAGGCCGTGGATTTCTGGCCATTGAACGATGAAGCGTTCACCGCGGCGGCGAAATCCGTGCCCACCTTTTCGCACGAAAAGTTGTGACACGAGCCAATCCTGTGCGCGGTTTTGCTCAACGGCCATGTCGAGTACTGAAACTTGTTCACCGACCGCGATTAGTTCAACGGTTCGGTCGAGGATCTCGGCGGTGACGAGTGTTTCATTTGGCCGCTGTTCAAAGCGCCGCAGATTCACGGTACCGGTAACGATGATTTGCCCGGTATCAATATTGGTGACTTTGGTCATCGGGACGAAGATGCGCCGACGCGGCTGCACCTCAACGACTAGGCCGGTAAGCCTTGGCGGGTTATTGCCGCTACGGAGCACGACTATGGCATCGCGGACCTTGCCCAGTTGGTCGCCATTGGGGTCGAATACCCCAATACCGGCCAAGCGGGCCAAGAAAACACGGGTCGCGGTGCTGGTCGTCACGACCGAAGGCTACCGTCGCTGGCGTGTCCACAGCCCCGCAGCCGTCAAGAAGCCTAGGCCGGCCCCCAGCGGTGGATCTCGCCTGGCTGGGCGTGGCCATCGTTTTTATCTCAACTTCGGGCCCGATAATCACGGTTATCGCTGCGCCGGCGCTGGCAATAGCCTTTTGGCGCTGCTTCTTGGGTTCGGGGGCCACCGGGATTTGGGTCTTGCTCCGCCAGCGGCAGGCCCTGCGGCGGCTAAGCCGGCGCGAAGTCAAACTCCTGATCCTCGCGGGGCTTTTGCTCGGGGCACACTTTGCGGCGTGGATCCCGTCGCTGCGCTTCACCACGGTCGCCTCGTCCACCGCGCTGGTGGCAACCCAGCCAATCTGGGCGGCGCTCTTGGCGCGATTGCGCGGTGTTCATATCCCCGGGCAGGCCTGGTTCGGCATCGTGGTTGCGCTAATTGGGATCTTGATCTTGACCGGAATCGACTTTACGGTCGACCCGACTCACCTAATTGGTGATGGACTCGCGTTACTTGGCGGCATGCTCGCGGCCGCCTATGTGACGGTGGCCGAGCAGGCCCGTCAGAGTGTCTCGACGTCGGTAACAACATTTGGGGTTTATGCGAGTGCCGGAGCACTGCTCGTGGTCATGTGCTTGGTGCTCAGGGTGCCGTTGGTGGGATTTAGCCTGCGAGATTGGCTACTGATCTTGGCCTTAACGGCCGGGGCGCAATTACTCGGCCATACCCTCATTAACAAAGTGCTATCGACTACTTCGGCGACGGTGGTCTCGCTGGCAATTCTCTTTGAAATGCCGGGATCTACCTTGGTGGCAGCGGTGTGGCTGGGCCAGATCCCGCCACTTGGCATCATCCCGGCGGCTGCCTTGATGTTCGCGGGCCTAGTGATGGTGATTAGGTCTAGTCGTGTGAAAGAGGCAACAGAGAGCCCGCCAATCTAATTTTCAGTTAGGCGCCCACATGAACTGTCGATACGATCTGAGAGCCCTAAGGAGGCCCAATGTCTAGTCCAAGAGTGCTCCGTTCGCGTCGCTCAAGTCTTGCGGTGCCCGGTAGTAGCCCCAAGATGCTCGATAAAGCCCGGGGCTTGGCTTCGGATCAGATCTTCATGGACATCGAAGACGCCGTCGCCCCGATGGCCAAGCCAGAGGCGCGCAAGAACATTGTCGCTGCCCTGAATGAAGGCGGCTATGAGGGCAAGGTTCGCTCGGTTCGGGTTAATGACTGGACAACGCAGTGGACTTATCAAGACGTGGTCGAAGTTGTTGAAGGTGCCGGCCCGAACCTTGATTGCATAATGCTTCCCAAAGTGCAGACGGCCGATCAGGTAGTAGCCCTTGACCTACTGCTCACTCAAATTGAAAAGTCCAACGGATTTGAAGTTGGCCGTATCGGGATCGAAGCTCAGATCGAGAACGCACTCGGCCTGGTAAATGTCGATGCCATCGCGCAGGCGAGTCCACGGGTTGAAACCATCATCTTTGGCCCTGCAGATTTCATGGCGAGTATTAACATGAAGTCACTTGTGGTGGGAGAGCAGCCACCAGGTTATGACGTCGGCGACGCGTACCACTACATCTTGATGCGAATTCTGATGGCGGCACGAGCCTTCGACAAGCAGGCGATTGATGGGCCTTATCTGCAGATTAAAGATGTTGACGGCTTCCGCCGGGTTGCTGGCCGGTCTGCGGCCCTTGGCTTCGACGGTAAGTGGGTCCTGCATCCGGGCCAGTTGGACGCGGCAAATGAGATTTTCTCACCGCGCCAAGATGACTATGACAAAGCCGAAATGATTCTTGACGCGTACGACTATTACACCTCGGCCGCTGGTGGCGCTAAGGGCGCGGCGATGCTCGGTGACGAAATGATCGATGAAGCTTCGCGCAAGATGGCCCTGGTTGTTTCAGCTAAAGGTCGCGCCGCTGGGATGGTGCGCACCCAGACTTTCACCCCGCCGGAGTAGAGGATTCACATGAAGAAACTGGCTGAAACCGAGGGTCTCACTGAGATTCAAGTCGACATCATTGCTGCCATTCGAGATTTCGTTGACAAAGAAATCCTTCCTGTTGCAACAGAACTTGAGCATAAGGATGAGTACCCGACCGATATCGTCAATGGACTCAAAGAGCTTGGGGTCTTTGGGCTAATGATCCCGGAGGAGTACGGGGGCCTGGGTGAGTCTTTGCTCACTTACGCACTTGTTGTCGAAGAGATTGCCCGCGGTTGGATGAGTGTCAGCGGCGTCATCAACACGCACTTCATCGTGGCTTACATGCTCATGCATCACGGCACCGAGCAGCAAAAGCAGTACTACCTACCGCGCATGGCAACAGGTGAGGTGCGCGGCGCATTCTCAATGAGTGAGCCAGGCTGTGGTTCTGATGTGGCCGCTATCACCAGCAAAGCGGTCCCGGACGGCGATGACTATTTACTCACCGGCCAGAAGATGTGGCTCACCAATGGGGGTTCATCAACATTGGTCGCGGTGCTTGTGCGAACCGATGCGGATGTGGCAGCCGATGCCAGCGTCTACAAGAAGATGTCAACTTTCTTGATTGAAAAGCCTTCGGGGTTTGGTGAAGTAATTCCGGGGCTAACGATTCCTGGCAAGATCGAGAAAATGGGCTACAAAGGCGTCGACACCACCGAATTAATTATGGATGGCGTCCGTGTTTCGAAGGACAATCTGTTGGGCGGTGAGCTTGGCCGCGGGTTCTATCAAATGATGGACGGCGTCGAAGTAGGCCGGGTAAATGTAGCGGCCCGTGGATGTGGGGTGGCGCTACGTGCTTTCGAACTTGGTATCGAGTACGCGCAGCAGAGGGTAACTTTTGGTAAGCCCATAGTTGAGCATCAGGCGGTCTCCTTTCGACTCGCTGACATGGCGACCAAAGTCGAGGCAGCCCACCAAATGATGGTGATGGCAGCCCGCAAGAAGGACTCCGGAGAGCGCAATGATCTTGAGTCCGGAATGGCGAAGTACCTTGCCAGTGAATACTGCAAAGAAGTTGTTGAAGACTCCTTCCGGATCCATGGCGGTTACGGGTACTCGAAGGAATATGAAATCGAGCGCCTATATCGCGAGGCCCCGATGTTGCTTATCGGTGAAGGTACCGCCGATATTCAACGCATGATAATTGCCCGCCGCCTACTCGAGGAATACAAACTCCGCACGTGAGCATTCCGCACGTCAGCATTTCGCACGTCAGCAGCGAGATCCCCTGTGTTGGCGCAGTCGTCTTTGACGATGCCGGCCGGTTGCTCTTGATCAAAAGAGGCCAAGAACCCGCACGAGGTCGCTGGTCAGTGCCGGGCGGGCGCGTGGAGCCGGGCGAAAGCCACGAGGTTGCGGTTGTTCGCGAGGTACTTGAAGAGACCGGCCTCGACATTGCGGTGATTCGTGAAATCGGCACCGTGCGCCGGGAGGCACCCGGTGGCGGCACTTATGTCATTCGCGATTTCTTGGGTGAGTTAGTCGAAGCCAAAGCTCCCGTAGGCGGCGACGATGCCGCTGACGCAAGGTTCTTCACACTTGAGCAATTAAGTGAGATAGATACCAGTGATGGGCTACTCGAAGCACTCGTTGACTGGGGATTACTCCCGCCGCTCACGTTCGGCAGATATTAGCCCAAACGGTTGTTGACCCGGAGTTGACTTCGGTACCCCAAGTACTTGACAGCACGTTCACCAAATTTAAGCCTCGCCCACCGACGGTGTCGCTATTTATTGGCATGGTGGCCAACTTCGGGACTGTTCCGCCCACTCGGTTCGAATTAGAGACTTCAATCCGCAGATGCTCACGGTCGATAACGAATTTCAGTGACTGCGGTGGGCTTCCGTGCAAGATCGCGTTGGTGCAGAGCTCGGAGGTGACAGCCGCGGCGACTTCGGCATCGGGGTCATCGTCGGCATCGGGGTCATCGTCGGCATCGGGGTCATCGTCGGCACTGGCTGTATCGCGGGCATGGCCGTAGTTAGCAAGGGCGGACCGGACAAAGTCGCGGCCGGCGGCGGCCGCGGTGGTATCCGCGGGGAGCGTCCAATTGTGTGTCACGGTCATGACATACCCGCATTTGATCGTAGTTAAACCTCGTTAGCGGGTTTCCCGCCACGGGTTCGCTGCCTGGGCCTTTGGGGTCGGTCTCCAGCGGGCCTATCTTCCCTTGCCTTATCGCCCTTTGCCTTGTCACCCTTTGCCTTGTCACCCTTTGCCTTATCTGGGCGGTTGCTCTTGCCATGTGAGTGGCCACGGTCATCCAGCTTTGGCTTTTTCTTGCCGGTCTCGCCGAGGTCTTCGACCCCTTCAGCGGCTAGGCCTTCACGCGTGCGTCCGGCTTTGGGGAGTTTGCCTGTGGTACCGGCTGGGATCCCTAGGCCGGTGTAGATGTGATCACTTGAAGAGTAAGTCTCGATTGGATCCTTGAAAGGTAGTTTTAGTGCCCGATCAATCATCTGCCAGCGCGCGATGTCTTCCCAATCGACCAAGGTGACAGCAACACCGGAGGCACCTGCTCGGCCGGTGCGACCAATTCGGTGCAGATAGGTTTTCTCATCGTCGGGGCATTCGTAGTTGATGACATGGGTCACGCCGTCAACGTCAATACCGCGAGCGGCGACATCGGTTGCCACGAGCACATCAACCTTGCCATTGCGAAATGCGCGAAGAGCCTGTTCACGTGCGCCTTGACCCAGATCGCCGTGCACGGTGCCAACTGCAAAACCGCGCTCGGTGAGATCGTCACAGATGCGCTGGGCCTTGCGCTTGGTGCGGGTGAAGATCATCACCAGGCCGCGATTATCGGCCTGCAAGATGCGCGCGAGGATTTCGATTTTGTCCATCGGATGCGCACGCCAAACATGCTGCTCGATGGTGTCGACAATGGCACTGTCGTCGCCGGGCTCGCTCGCACGCAGATGGATCGGCTGGGTCATGTAGCGGCGGGCGAGATTAACAATTTGCCCGGGCATAGTCGCGGAGAACAGCATTGTTTGCCGTTTCGCGGGGATTTCAGAGACGATGCGCTCGACGTCGGGCAAGAAACCCATGTCGAGCATTTCGTCGGCTTCGTCAAGTACCAAGGTGCGAATCCCGGTGAGCATGAGATCGCGCCGATTTACTAGGTCAATTAGCCGCCCGGGTGTGCCAACTACAACATCAATGCCTTTATGTAAGGCCTCAATCTGCGGTTCATAAGCGCGCCCGCCATAAATGGCGAGGACTTTGATGCCCTTTAGGCGGCCGGCTCGCTCCAAGTCGGTTGCCACCTGCAGGCCGAGTTCGCGGGTGGGGCACACCACGAGTGCCTGCGGCACGCTGCGGTCGCCTTCGAGGTCGACGCGCTGGAGCAGTGGGATACCAAATCCGAGGGTTTTGCCGGTGCCGGTCTTGGCTTGACCGATTAGGTCCTTGCCCTCAAGGGCCAAGGGGATGCACATTTGCTGGATAGGGAAGGCGCGTTCAATGCCGTCAGCAGCTAGGGCCTCGGCGATTTTGGGATCGGTGCCGAGCTCTACGAAGGTGGGAGCCGAGGTTGGGTCGACCGGGGAAGTAGTCACTCCCTTGAGTCTACCCATTGGCCCTTCGCTAACCTCTCACCACCATGGATCAGCCTTCGATTAAGACATTGGACACCGACCCGGAGTATCGGGCGGCTGTTGTCGACCTTCTCGCCGTCTTGGCATATGGCGCACTCACGGCTTTTGAGCGGATCGCCGCCGATGCCGCAATGGCCCCGACGGTCGGTGACAAGGCTGCACTTGCTGGCATGGCTACCTCGGAGTTTCGGCACTTCGAAACATTACGTGATCGGTTAATTGAACTCGGGGTATCACCCGATGTTGCTATCGCACCATTTCGGCAGCCACTCGAAGAGTTTCACGCGCACACGGCACCAAATGACTGGCTAGAGGGCTTAGTGAAGGCGTATGTCGGTGACGGTATCGCCCTTGACTTCTATGTCGAGATCGCCAAATATCTTGACCCTGAAACAAATGCCCTAGTTCTTAGTGTGTGTGAAGAGATGGGTCACTCGGCATTTGCGGTCGACCGTGTGCGTGCTGCAATAGTTGCTGACCCTCGTATTGGCGGGCGACTGGCGTTGTGGGGCAGGCGCCTAGTCGGTGAGGCTTTATCGCAGGCCCAACGAGTTGCCGCTGAGCGCGATGCCTTATCTAGTTTGCTAGTTGGCGGAGTAGATCGCCCAGGGGCTGACCTAGCCGAAATCGGCCGCATGCTTGCACGCTTAACCGAAAACCACACCAAGCGGATGGCCGCTCTTGGTCTCGCTGCGTAACTCTTGCACCGCAAGAACTAGGACGTACTGCCAAACCCAACGCGACGAGTAGCTTCTGCGCCTACTTCGACGTAGGCAATCTTCGTTGCGGGCACCAAGATCGTGCGGCCACGATCATCAGTCAACGAGAGTAAGTCACCTTTTGTAATGGCAGCTTCAACCGCTTTGATGATATCGGCTGGTTCCTGTGAACTTTCGAGTGAAATTTCACGCGCGGTGTCTTGGACACCAATCTTGACCTCCACGGCCGGTCCTCCTGTCAAGTGTTGAACAACATTCGCAGTGCTGCGAAGAGTCGTGCTGCTGATAGTCATCTCTGGTGGTCATCGTGTCAAGACGGTGAGGTTTGCTCCTCGGGCGGGTGCGATAGCGGGAATCCACTAATGCCGCGCCAACCAAGGGAGGCGATGAGTTCGGCGGCTTCTTCGCGGCTGATGTCAGTTCGCGCGTGGCGTAACCAGCGGCGAGCTGCCACCTGCGACATCCCGAGCATGCCTGACCCGAGCAATAGTGCTTGATGCGGGCTCAAACCGGTGTCTTCGGTGATGATATGAGCAATTGCCTGGGCAACAGCTAGGTCTGCTTGATCAACGCGCTCGCGCACCGCCGGCTCGTTTATCAGGTCACTTTCGAATACCAGCCGGTAAGCACCTTGAGGGTCTTCAACAAATTCGAAGTAGGCCTGGACCGTGCGCTGTACTCGGATTTTATTATCGGAAGTAGAGCGCAGGCCCGCGGTGTAGGAGGCGTGAAGCTCATCGATTCCGGCATCCAAGAGCGCGAGATAAAGGTCTAATTTACTCGTAAAGTGCTGATAGAGCACCGGCTTGGACACCCCGGCGCGCTCGGCGATGTCATCCATGCCGGTTGCGTGATACCCGGCGTCGACGAAAACCTCAAGGGCTGACGACAACACTTGAGTCCGGCGCTCAGATTTGGGCAGGCGCCCACTTGGCTTGGCTCCGGTGATGGTCACCCCTAAATCCTACTCTCGAGTAACCTTCATGGTTCTGACTTTTGAATGTGGGGGTAATCTTGGACTTGTGGATCAACTAATTGCCCCTTGGCCCGTAGTTGAGTTATGGCTGCCATCCTGCTCGATGTCGGTTCGCCATGCTCCGGCACTAATCGCAGGGGCCCCGGCCGCGGTTTTTATCCATGGCCTGGGTGGGTCCTCGCTCAACTGGACAGATTTAATGGAAGACCTCCGCACCGAAGTCGATGGTTGGGCCGTCGACCTTGGCGGCTTCGGTCAGTCGCCACCACCGCGAAATGGTGACATGAGTCCGGCCGGCCACGCGGCCTCTGTAATTGAATTCATCGAACATGAGCTGCAAGCTCCGGTGCACATCTTCGGTAACTCGCTCGGTGGCGCGGTGGCATTGCAACTGGCCGCCCGCCGCCCAGATCTAGTGCGCTCGCTGACATTAATCTCACCAGCACTTCCAGCCATGCGGCCGACCAAGGCCAATGTGCACCTCCCGCTCATTGCGGTGCCGGGCGTCGGCGAGAAATTGATTACAAAATATCTTGAACTTGATGCCGGTGCCCGCGTAAGAAGCACCATGAACACCTGCTTAGCCGAACCTGGGCGGCTGCCTATTCAGCGAGTGGATGAAGCCATCGACGAGGCCCGAAATCGCGATCACCTCACCTACGCCGGCGATGCATTTTTGCGTTCATTACGCGGCCTACTTCGCACCTTCGT
The DNA here is from genome assembly GCA_044336815.1 of Candidatus Nanopelagicales bacterium. Taxonomy (GTDB): domain Bacteria; phylum Actinomycetota; class Actinomycetes; order S36-B12; family S36-B12. The sequence continues at coordinate 9,182 of JBIIOU010000038.1, forward strand.
TGATGTCGGCCCTGACCGACCCTGGAAGTTAGCCGAGCGCGTGCAATGTGAGACTTTGGTTGTCTACGGCAAGAAGGATCCTTTAGTAGATTCACAGGCGGCCCATCGCATCACCCGGCATTTTCGTGCTGCCCATGTCATGGTGTTGCCCGACTCCGGGCATGCGGCGCAAATGGAGCACCCCGAATTAGTTGCTCAAACCTGGCGCCGGTTCTTCAAGGCGGAGCCTCCCTTAGTGGTGGAGGGGCGCTCGTCGTAAGTAGTTGTGTCAACACGTAGGGGAGTGATCCTTCGTGGCTCACGGGCCAAGTCGCGACCTGACATTCCAGCATCGGCGAGCAGGTGCCCGATCCTTCAACCTGCTGAAACCGTCATAAATTGGCCCAGGAATGACGGTTCGAGCAGGTTCAAGGCACCGAGGTGGGTGCCGGGCCTAGGTAAAGAGGGACCCATGGAGTTAGCCCCGGGGCCGGTTGCTTTCGAAACTGTTGCAGAAAGTTCCGGCAAACCGTTGGTGAAGTGCGGTTTGTGACGTACCTTTAGCGAGTACCCGTTCGTGCATCGGCCAATTAAGCGATAGGAGCACCAAGTGCCAAGTATTGACGTTAATTCGCCAGTGAGTTCAGCGCCAACGGATCGCCTCGCGCTCGGTGTTGGCTGGGTTCGCCCGGGTGTGGCCCGTATCGGAGGCTCCCTAAGCCCCTCTTACACCGCGGCAGCAAAGTCGGCGGGGTTTTGCTTTGCGGGTAACGAAGAGTAACAACTCACCACGCAGCGAAGAAGTGCAAATCTATATTGATTACAACTTGAAGAACGGAGCACTGAATGCCGCATATTGATATTGCTACCCCAGAAAGTTCAGCGCCGACTGATCGGCTCGCCCTTGGTGTCGAGTGGGTTCGCCCAGGTGCAAATAGTGTCGGAAGCTCTGTAAATCCCTCATTCTGCACAAGGTCGGCTTGCAGTTGGACCTTTGAGGGCAGCGCAGAGTAACAAGGCGCTCACCTTCAACCTTAAGCCGAACCAATAACGACTTCACAACCCGATATGAGGGTGAGAAAAATGTGAATGTTGAGGTTGAACTTCCTGTTAGCTCGGCGCCCAAAGCCCTCCGGTACCCCGGGGGTTTCTCTGTTTGCGCGTGCTTTGAGGGTAACGAGGAGTAGCTCTCTTTCCTTCCACTAGGTGGGTTGTTTAACCCTGTTGCTGGCCCCTGACCGATCTTGGTGGGGCCAGTTACTTGCCGTATTGAACTCGAACACTCCAAGTAGGAGCAGCCAAACCTACATCGCAAAGGTAGCTCCGTTACCCCCGCGCGCATCTTCGCATTTGGGAACCTTTTACCAAGCCCTTGGTTTTAGGGCGGGATTGTTTTACGATCATGTACAGGTGCCCGTTTGGGTATTGGCCCATTGAACGATTGGAGCATGAAATGCCAAGTATTGATATCGCCACCCCAGCAAGTTCAGCACCAACTGATCGGCTCGCACTCGGTGTTAATTGGGTACGGCCCGGTGTGGCCGGTATCGGCGGCACCATAAACCCCTCTTTTTGCTGCTGCTGGTCTGGGCTGTGCGGATGTGCGTGCTTTGAGGGTAATGAAGAGTAGAAAATCCGCAAGATTAGTTCAGTGGTGAGTTGTTGCCAGAGAAATTCAATCTTTTTTTATCCGGTCAACACTCAACTCAGGAGTTCGCGACCACAAGGACCACAACGAGAAGGATGGACCACTAAGTGCCAAGCATTGATGTGAATTCGCCAGTTAGTTCAGCACCAAGTGATCGGCTCGCACTCGGTGTTGGTTGGGTGCGGCCTGGTGTGGTCGGTATCGGCGGCACCATAAACCCCTCCGGCACCCCCCGCCCTACACCCCGGGGGGGCATCTCTGTGTGTTCGTGCTTTGAGGGTAATGAGGAGTAGCACCCTTTCCTGCCACTAGGTGGGGTGTTTAACCATGTTGCTGGCCCCTGACCGCTGTTGGTCTGGGGCCAGTTGTTTTGCGGTAGTGAACTCGAACGCTCCAAGTAGTAGAAGTCGAACCTATGGCTCACAGGTAGCCCCGTTACCCCTGCACGCATCTTCGCACTTGGGAACCTTTTGCTAAGCCCTTGGTTTTAGGGCGGGAGTGTTTTACCCTTATATACAGGTGCCCGTTTGGGTATTTGCCCTTTGACCTGTTGGAGCATGAGATGCCAAATAGTGATGTCACTTCGCCAGTAAGTTCAGCGCCAACTGATCGGCTCGCACTCGGTGTTGGTTGGGTGCGGCCCGGTGTGGCCGGTATCGGCGGCACCTTAAACCCCCTATTAATCGGTGTTCCCTGTGGTTCTATGGCGTGCTTTGAGGGTAATGAAGAGTAGCAACCGCTCAATGAAGAAGTTCACGCCTACCAATGAAGTAATAGATCACAACGAGAAGGACGGAGCACTAAATGCCAAGTATTGATATTGCTACCCCAGTAAGTTCAGTGCCAACTGATCGGCTGGCACTCGGTGTTGGTTGGGTGCGGCCCGGTGTGGCCGGTATCGGCGGCACCCTAAACCCCTCTGCCTGTTGTGGTTGCATATATTTGACGTGCTTTGAGGGTAATGAAGAGTAGCACCGTTCCCTACCGCTAGGTGGGGTGTTTAAATCCTGTTGCTGGCCCCTGCCCGCTCAACGAAAAGAAGTTCACACCTACCAATGAAGTAATAGATCACAACGAGAAGGACGGAGCACTAAATGCCAAATATTGATATTGCTACCCCAGCAAGTTCAGCGCCAACTGATCGGCTCGCACTCGGTGTTGGTTGGGTGCGGCCCGGTGTTGCCGGTATCGGCGGCACCCTAAACCCCTCTAACATTTTCCACAACCCCTGTGGTTTGTGCTTTGAGGGTAATGAAGAGTAGCACCGTTCCCTACCGCTAGGTGGGGTGTTTAAACCCTGTTGCTGGCCCCTGACCGCTGTTGGTCGGGGGCCATTTTTTTTGCGGTGTGTAGTTATCCACAACTAACTTAATTGGCAGTTGTTGAATGTTGTGTTCTTGATTTACCTTCTTGGTATCAGGTCCCCCGCCTGGGCGTGGAGGTCATTGACCTTCGCTGGCATCAGGTATTGCCGCATGTTGTGGCATCGGGTTCGGGGGTCAGGTGGATACCGGTCTTTCGGTAACTGCGCAGGTTGAGGCGCGGGTGCGTTCGGCGATACGTTGCCGTGGCATTGATCCGATGCGTGAACCTGAAGTTGTTCATGAAGTTATCGCTGAGTGCATTGGTGATGTGCTCGCTACTGATTCCTCATCGCAGTTGCATTCACTTGCTGATCTTGCAGTCGTTGCTCAGGAAGTTCATCATGCGGTAGCTGGATTCGGCCCACTGCAACAATTCTTTGACGACCCAACAGTTGAAGAGCTGTGGATCAATGAGCCGGGTCGAGTTTTCATCGCTCGCGAGGGCCGCAGTGAACTTACGACAGTGGTTTTGACCGATGGTGATGTTCGTGATCTGGTCGAGCGGATGCTTCGAGCTTCTGGGCGGCGCCTTGACCTAAGTAATCCATTTGTTGATGCCATGTTGCCAGATGGAAGCCGCCTTCATGTTGTGATCCCTGATATCACCCGTGCCCACTGGGCGATAAACGTTAGACGATTTGTCGTTGCGGCACGCCATGTTCACGACCTGGTGGCCAAAGGCACTTTGAACATGCAAGCCGCTGGCTTCTTGGAGGCAGCAGTTATCAGTGGTCTCAACATTTTGGTAGCCGGAGGCACACAAGCTGGTAAAACAACTTTCCTCAACGCACTTTTAGGTTGCGTACCCAGCAGCGAACGAATCGTGTCCTGCGAAGAAGTATTCGAAATTCGACTATCGCACCAAAAGTGGCGTTACACGCGATACAACCACCAGCCGAACCCCCACCAGTTCCCCCATCAGCACCCTAAGCCACCAGCCCTAAGGATTTAATTTGACTGGCCCAAGCCTGCCTAAGAAATGACCACCTAAAACCAGCAGTGCCTGCAGCCGTCGCAATAAGAGCCACCGAACCCCGGATGTGAATTCGCTGGGATTCTTTGACCGGGGGCATGCCTTGCCACCCCACCTCTATATGTATACATAGGTGCTCATCTAATTCATGTCACAAGAACTCGGGGTGCTTCCTTGGGATAGGTCTTGGCATAGAGGCAATGGGGAGGAAATCTCGCTAGGCCCTTGGTTTTAGGGCTGGAGTGTTTTACCATCATTTACAGGTGCCCGTTTGGGTATCGGCCCGTCCAACGATTGGAGCATGCGATGCCAAATATTGATGTTGCTACGCCAGTAAGTTCAGCGCCATCTGATCGGCTCGCACTCGGTGTTGGCTGGGTGCGGCCCGGTGTGGCCGGTATCGGCGGCACCCTAAACCCCTCCTTTTGTTGCGGCCCGTTTCACCATACCCATGGCTGTGCGTGCTTTGAGGGTAATGAAGAGTAGCACCGTTCCCTACCGCTAGGTGGGGTGTTTAAACCCTGTTGCTGGCCCCTGACCGCTCAACTAAAAGAAGTTCACACCTATCAACGAAGTAATAGATCACAACAACGAGAAGGACGGAGCACTAGATGCCAAGTATTGATGTTGCTACCCCAGTAAGTTCAGCGCCAACTGATCGGCTCGCACTCGGTGTAGGTTGGGTGCGGCCGGGTGTGGCCGGTATCGGCGGCACACTAAACCCCTCACACCCTTCATTCATGCCATCTGTGTGCTTTGAGGGTGATGAAGAGTAGCACCGTTCCCTACCGCTAGGTGGGGTGTTTAAACCCTGTTGCTGGCCCCTGACCGCTGTTGGTCGGGGGCCATTTTTTTTGTGTTGTGTAGTTATCCACAACTAACTAATTGGTAGTTGTTGAATGTTGTGTTCTTGATTTACCTTCTTGTTATCAGGTCCCTCGCCTGGGCGTGGAGGTCATTGACCTTCGCTGGCATTAGGTATTGCCGCATGTTGCGGCATCGGGTTCGGGGGTCAGGTGGATACCGGTCTTTCGGTAACTGCGCAGGTTGAGGCGCGGGTGCGTTCGGCGATACGTTGCCGTGGCATTGATCCGATGCGTGAACCTGAAGTTGTTCACGAAGTTATCGCTGAGTGCATTGGTGATGTGCTCG
>JBIIOU010000215.1:0-3296 GCA_044336815.1 Candidatus Nanopelagicales bacterium
AGATGCGACTCATCACACACGCCCCCAATCTGCCTCTGCAAGAGGCTTCAGATTTTGTTGCCCGCCTCGAATTGGCTTTGCCCGGGACCTCAATCCAGGCATTCAACGATGTAAACCTCGCCGCGATCGGTGAGCGTTGGCGCGGCTTGGGCCAGCGGATGTCAGACTTTGCCTTCCTCTCCATCGGGACCGGTGTGGGATTGGGCCTGGTGATCAATGGTGAACTATGTGAAGGGTTTCGCGGGCAAGCAGGCGAAGTCGGGTGGCTGCCGGTTGGCGGTGACCCATTTGATGAAGCTAATCACGAACATGGTGCACTTGAAGAACGTATCTCAGGACGCGCGTTGACACGTCGTCTAAATGATCTAATCTCGCAAGGACTCCAAACAACACTGTCCATCAACGCAGCGCCCACCGACATTTTCGCTGCAGCCGCATCAGAAGATCAAGTTGCAGATCAAATCGTAGATGACGCCGCAAAAAACATCGCTTTGGCGATCGCAGCGATCTGTGCGGTCGTTGGCCCAGAGTTAGTTGTCCTTGGCGGCGGAATCGGATCGAATGAATATCTAGTTGAGCGTGTGCGACGATATATACCGGCTGTAACCCCGCTCTCACTTCGCATTGAGCCGAGCGCGCTTGGCGCACGCGCGGCCCTTATGGGAGCCCTATCAGCGGCACTTCGCGAAGGCCGCAGCAAAATGCTCGCTTGGGCCGAGTGAAAGTGGGTCTCATCGTGCCGATTACTGAGATGGAGGTGCTGGCATGTTCCTTGACCTACTGGCTAGGCGAAATCCTGCTCTGATATCCGACGCCATTGAACTGCACCAAACTGGGCTAATACCTGCCAATTCGTACGTAGTTGATGTCGACGCGGTTGAAGCAAACGCCGGTTCGATCGCCGTTGAAGCCAAGCGACTCGGATTAACCACTTTTGCGATGACTAAACAATTTGGGAGAAACCCAGTTGTAACAGCGAAAGTTATTGGGGCCGGCATTGATGCGGTGGTCGCTGTAGATGTCAGTTGCGCGCGTCCGCTTGCAATCAGTGGAATACCGATCGGGCACGTCGGGCATCTTTCCCAAGTGCCTCACTATGAGTCCTTAGAAGTAGCCAAGATGTCTCCGTGGTTTTGGACAGCATTTAATGACGAGCATGCCCAGTGGGCCGCTGAAGCCGCAAGGCAACTCGGGCAAAACCAAAAGATGATTGCAAGGATTTATGAAGAGAAAGATCGCTTCTACCCAGGCCATGAAGGTGGCTACCAGGCGTCGTCAATTCTTAAAATTGCAGACGCTATTGACTCTTTACCCGGCGCCTCCTTTGCCGGAATTACTACCTTCCCGGCCCTGCTTTTTGATGCGCAGGCCGGCACCGTGCAACTGACGGAGAATATGCGCACGATCGCGCACGCAGCGAGTCTGCTGGAAAAAGCTGGACGATCAGAAATCGCCGTTAACGCACCCGGCACCACATCTACTCAATCGCTTGGGCTGTTAGCTGGCGCAGGGGCCACGCAGGTCGAGCCAGGTCATGCACTCACTGGCACGACCCCTTGGCATGCAGTGAGAGATCTTCCTGAATTTCCAGCGATGCTTTATCTTTCCGAAGTCTCACATCAGCATGGAAGTCGCGGCTACTTCTATGGCGGCGGCCTATATTCCGATCCCGTCTTAGGTGAATACCCACTTCACAAGAAAGCCATAGTTGGGCGAAGCGCAGAGCAAGCGGCCACTGTTGAAGTGGAAATTCCACCAGCCACAGCAATCGATTACTACGGTCAACTTATTCTTGACGAGACCTCACACGTGCTCCCTGGGGACACCGTAATTCTTGGGCACCGAATACAGGCCTTTGTTTCCAGAGCCTTTGTGGTACCAATCTGCGGAGTTGGCACGGGCTCACCTTCTGTGCACGGGATCTGGACGGTTGACGGGGTAAAAGCATTTGATGAACTGCCAACACTGTGACAATTCCTAGCCTCATGCTAACTGAGATCCGAGAGCAGCCAGAAGCCTTAAGCCGGACAATTCCTAAGCTGCGTGCGCAAAGTTTGAGCATTCAAAACGTGGCAGGCGATTGCAAGCGGATTGTGCTCTTCGCGAGAGGTTCATCCGATAACGCTGCGGCCTACGGCTTGTACACGTTTCCTGCCCTCACCGGTCGCCTTGCCACCCTAGGAACCCCATCAATAGCCACCAACTACCGAACCCAGATTGACCTAACGGGAACACTGGTAATTGTTATAAGTCAGTCAGGACAAACGCAGGAGATTATCGAAACGGCGCAATGGGCAAAATCACAGGGAGCGCGAGTAATTGGAATCACGAATTTTGATGATTCGCCGCTCGCAACCGTCGCCGATGAAGTGCTGGTAACTGATGCTGGGCCTGAACGAGCAGTCCCAGCGACTAAGACTTTTATTACGCAGTTACTCGCCGTCGTAAGTATCTGCGCAGCCATGGGTGACACAGAGGGGATCTGGGCTGCAATAGAACAGCTACCGCAGATTACGGCTGATTCTCTGACTTATCACAGTGCTTGTAGCCAAATTGGTTCTGAGCTCGCTAAGTTTTCCTCTTGCATAGTGACAAGTCGAGGTTTTGCCACCACGGTCGCCTTGGAAATTGCACTCAAATTGCAGGAGGCGGCGCTGCTTCCGGCATTGGGTTTGTCACGAGCAGATCTAGTGCATGGGCCCGCAGCTCTTCTTGGGCCAAACTGCCCTGCACTAATTTTCGCAGCTCCGACAGACCTCAGCACTTCGCAGGAGTTAGAGAAAATAGCCGAGCGGTGCCGCGCTCAGGAAGCACAAGTGTTCACCGTTGGTGGGCGAAATAGAGAGATGTGGCCAAGTAGCGCTGACGGAACTCCAGCCTGGCTGTGCCCGTTTCCATTGGTTGTGCTCGGTCAGCAAATCGCAGAGTCAGTTGCCCTGCAACGCGGACTTGACCCAGACGCACCCCGGCACCTCACGAAGGTGACGCAAACTTAAGATCAAGATGCGGAAAGTGAATCTGAATACCTGACAAACACTGCTGACTTTTACTAACAGCGCGGGCTGATCACCACCGGCTTTGGCGTTATGCGCCATGGCATAAAGGTGCTTGCCGCATGCGACCTGCTCGACCAGGTGCCCGTTGTCGTCATATAGATCTCTTTATTACAGACGAACCCACCCGTGTTGCTACTTGGCCACTGGGCCCAGCTCGGGTTCCAGCCCGCATCACATGATGCACCAGCATTTCGGCCAGCTGACTGGTACCAAGACGGGGCCGTATGACTGACGCTCGAG
>JBIIOU010000039.1:0-14288 GCA_044336815.1 Candidatus Nanopelagicales bacterium
GCTACCCGTTAGAGCTGCAACAGATGTGCGGCTGGCCATCACCGCACCCCTTGCGGCGGTGAGCGTGGATGTGGTTTTCTTGCCATATCGCGGCCGGCGGCAAGTCTCCGTGGCGACGGCGCCACAGCGCATCAACGTGCCCGCTGGCCAAGTTAAATTCATCCCGCTTCGACCACCTGCGGGCATTGATTGGTTCACCGCCGTGGTGACGCCTACGGGTGATTCAGGCCCAATTTTGCTCGCCCACCGAGTGCGCGAGCGCTCCCGTTATGGCGACCTAATAACCGGGTATCCGTGGGCTCCGCTGCGCACCGAGGTTACGGTTCCGGCTGCAGAACAGGACTCCGGCATCACCGTGCGCTGATGGCTGGCTGGTTTGCTCACGGTTGGTGCGGCGCGCCGCACGAAAACGGGGTGCCGCTCGGGCTACGTTGCCGTCGTGAGTCGTCGTCGTTGTTCGAAGCCATCATGTAATGGCGCGGCCTCGTCAACCCTTACCTACGTGTATGCCGACTCAACAGCGGTACTCGGCCCGCTGGCAACATACGCTGAGCCGCATTGCTACGACCTGTGCCAGATGCATAGTGAACGGATGACCGCACCGATCGGGTGGGAGATCGTCAGGATCACGCCTGATCCTGACGCCCTTAAGCCAACAAGTGATGACCTCGAAGCCTTGGCAGATGCCGTGCGTGAAGCTGCGCGACCGAGGTATCAACCAGATGCGGAGCCGCCGCCACTACCTAGTGGGTCGGTCGAAGTAGCGCGCCGCGGCCACCTACGCATGTTGACGAGTGTTGATTTATCAGAGGTGCCACTGGATCAGCTTTTTGATGAGGATTTCGAACCCAGGTAGCAGCGGTGTTGGTTAAAGCCGCACTTAGATAGCCTGAGCCCATGAGCAACTTGGACTCAACGACCTTTTCCGGGGCCAACCTAACTGCCGTTATCAAGGCTTACGACGTCCGAGGGATCTATCCCCAGCAATTGGACGAGAATCTCGCCCATGCTGTTGGTGCAGCTTTTGTTCGGGTAGTACGGGCTGCGGTGCGCGATGGTGGGCCTGGTGTGATTGCAATCGGCCACGATATGCGGCCATCTGGGCCAGATCTAGTTGCTGCGTTCGCGCAAGGGGTTCGCGAGCAAGGTTGTGATGTCATTGAAATTGGTTTAGCCAGCACCGATGGTCTGTACTACGCCTCTGGTGCACTTGGTATCCCCGGTGCCATGTTCACGGCCAGCCACAACCCGGCTAAGTACAACGGCATCAAACTTTGTCGCTCCGGCGCAGCACCGGTAGGCCAAGACACCGGACTTCGAGAGATCCGCCTGCTGGTTGAAAATGGCGTTCCGGCCTTTGATGGCCCATTGGGGGAGTTGCGCCATCAGGATTTATTGGCCGACTACGCACTATTCCTGCGCAATCTTGTTGACGTCTCGGGTGTGCGCCCGCTGCACGTTGTAGTTGATGCGGGTAACGGCATGGGCGGCTACACCGTGCCGGCGGTTTTGGGGGAGGCCGCAGGGTTGCCTCGCCTGCCGCTGACCATCGATGAGATGTTCTTTGAACTTGACGGCTCGTTCCCAAATCACGAAGCCAATCCGATTGATCCGGCGAACTTAGTTGACCTGCAAAGGCGGGTTCGCGAGGTTGGAGCTGATCTTGGTTTGGCTTTTGATGGTGATGCTGACCGATGTTTTGTGATTGACGAGCGCGGTGAAATCGTCAGTCCATCAACTTTGACCGCGCTGATAGCGGCTCGTGAACTTGCGAAGCACCCAGGCTCGATGATTATTCACAACTTGATTACTTCGAAGGCGGTACCTGAAGTCATTGCAGAATGTGGTGGTACACCGGTGCGCACCCGTGTTGGGCACTCATTCATCAAGGCGAAAATGGCCGAGACGAATGCGATTTTTGGCGGTGAGCATTCGGGTCACTTCTACTTCCGAGATTTCTGGCGTGCCGATTCCGGAATGTTGGCAGCTCTATACGCGATTGCGGCGCTTGGTGAGACTCCCGATGGAACCACTATGTCGAGTCTGCTCAAGTCGTATGACAGGTATTCAAATAGTGGCGAAATCAACACTGAGGTAGTCGACCAAGAGGCGGCCACTTTGGCAATTCGCAATGCTTACGGGGCCGATGCTGGTAATGAAATCGATGATCTTGATGGTTTAACCATCACGGCGCCCACGTGGTGGTTTAACGTACGTCCGAGTAATACTGAACCGCTACTTCGGCTAAATGTTGAGGCAGATGAGGTGGCTGTCATGGAGCAAATACGCGATGAGGTGCTCGCAATGATGCGAGGGGGAGTGTCATGAGTGTCGGGCCGCTTGGTTTAAGTGCAGCCTTGTGGAAGGTGTTGGCATGCCCATGTCTGCAACATGCACCTGTCGCCGCCGATGAACTTACCGGTCAAATCGCCTGCACGAAGTGTGATGCGCGTTTTGAGGTATTGGATGGTATTCCGATCATGTTGCTGGATTCAGCGGATCAAGGCTGAGCATGCTCGTAGTTCGCGGTGCGATTAAGGATTATGACTGGGGTATCACCGATGGCCTAGCCCCGTGGGCCGGTGAGCACACCGGAGGCCCGCAGGCTGAATTGTGGTTCGGTGTCCACCCCGGTGGCCCGTCTCCGCTTGTTGATGCTGACGGCGATGAAACCGGTGAAGTCCTCGCGGATAAATTTGATATTGCCGCGATCCCGCTCTTGGTCAAGATCCTCGCGGCGGCGCGACCACTAAGTGTGCAAGTGCATCCTCAATTGGCGGTCGCTGCGGCTGGCTGGCAAGCGCAGCTGGTACCTGGTTCACCTCGGGTACTAAGTGATCCATTCGAAAAAACTGAAATGCTTATTGCCTTAAAGCCCTTCGAGGCTTTTGCTGGTTGGCGTGATCGTGAGCAGGTGGTTACTGTCCTAGATGAGCTGCCCGGCGCCCAAGATGCGATAGCGCGACTCGAGGCCGATGACCTAGGTGGAGCTATCGGTGCCCTGCTGGCACTTGGAACGCCTGAGCGAATTTCAGCACTCGAGGCTGCCACCCGGGCGGCGGGCCTGCCCGCGGTTGAAGTGGCGGCCTACTCGACGGTAGCCGAGAAATACCCCAATGATCCAGGTGCATTGGTGACCGTGCTGCTTGACTATTTGAGCCTTGCCGCAGGTGAAGCTGTGTACGTGCCAGCCGGGGTACCGCATAGCTACATCCGCGGGATCGGGCTTGAGGTGATGACTTCTAGTGACAATGTGATTCGACTTGGGTTGACCAGCAAGCCGGTGTTCGTGGATCGTGCGGTTGAAGCACTTTGCCCAGATCTTGACCCGCAGATAGTCCGATCGGTGTATGGAGACATTCTGTGGCCGGTGAACTCGCCCTTCGTGGTGCGCATGCTCACCGAAGGATCCGAGCGCATCCCGATGGGCGCGTATCGCATCCTGCTGCTAATTGAGGGCACCGCTCGGGTGGTTTCGGATGCAGCAGAGATAACTTTGCGCCCGGGCACCGCTGCCGTGATGGCGGCTGATGATCCAGACGCCCATGTTGAGGCTGACGGTTTGGTTGCCATAGTCCAATCCACCGAGCGCTAGGGGAAGAGTAGATGAGCACCGAGGGTGGCAAAAAGGCGATTATTGCCGCGCTGATGGCGAATATTGGCATCGCGATAAGTAAATTCATTGCCTTTTTCTTCACCGGATCCTCCTCGATGCTGTCAGAAGCCATCCACTCGGTGGCCGACTCGAGTAATCAGGTGTTGCTGCTGGTCGGAAATAAGCGCTCGCAAAAGCCCGCCGATGAAAAGCACCCATTTGGCTACGGTCGTCGTCGCTTCGTCTACGGATTCATTGTTGCGGTGGTGCTGTTCCTCATCGGTGGACTTTTCTCCCTATACGAAGGACTACATAAGTGGCAGGAGCCTGAACCACTAAACGATTGGTGGATTGCGGTACTAGTTCTAGTTATCGCCATTGGCCTTGAGACAGTTTCCTTTCGCACCGCGCTGCGTGAAGCAAATAAGTCACGCGGCAAAAGGTCCCTTGCGAATTTTATCAAGGATTCAAGGCAGCCTGAACTACCAGTAATTTTACTCGAGGATGCCGGTGCGCTCTTGGGTCTGGTGTTCGCATTGGTCGGCGTTGGGATGGCTGTCATTACCGGTGATGGTCGATGGGATGCGGTTGGCGCCATGGCGGTTGGCACCCTGCTGGTTGTTATCGCCATCTTCTTGGCGATGGAGATGGCCACGATGCTGGTGGGCGAAAGTGCGCTGCCAGAAGAGGTGGCGGCCATTCGAGCAGCCTTAGAATCGGCGCCTTTGGTTGAGCGGGTTATCCATCTGCGTACGGTGCACATGGGCCCCGATGAGTTGCTAGTCGCGGCAAAAATTGCGATCAGTCACAGTGAAACGGCGGCTGGCATTGCAGCCGGTATTGATGAGGCCGAGCGGGCGCTGAGGGCGGCGGTGCCGACAGCGCTCTACGTGTTCATCGAGCCCGACCTAGACGTGGCGCGTTAGATTTGCCTTATCTTGGCGATGTGGCACAATACGTAGGTCGTCATGGTCCGGAGCCCTGGTTCCCATCGCGGCCTCCCTTGCCGGCGAACCAACGAAGCCTCGTGCCGTTCGCACCATTTACGCCTACGAGGAGTACTTAAATGTCTGTTGTGAAATCTGACGGCACCCCTGACTACAAGGTTGCCGATTTATCCCTGGCTGACTTCGGCCGCGACGAAATCCGGCTAGCCCAGCACGAAATGCCAGGTCTGATGGCGATGCGTGACGAATTTGGCACAAGCAAGCCGCTTAAGGGTGCGCGCATAACCGGCTCATTGCATATGACGATTCAGACTGCTGTCCTGATCGAAACCTTGGTTGACCTTGGGGCCGATGTGCGCTGGGCCTCATGCAATATCTTCTCGACCCAAGATCACGCTGCCGCTGCAGTGGTGGTTGGTCGCGATGGCACGGTGGCTGACCCAAAGGGCGTGCCGGTATTCGCCTGGAAGGGCGAGTCCCTGCCCGAGTACTGGTGGTGCACAGAGCAGATCTTGATGTGGCCAGATGGTAAGGGTCCGAACATGATTCTTGACGATGGCGGCGACGCCACGATGCTCGTGCATAAAGGCAAGGAGTTCGAGGCTGCCGGTCTAGTACCGACCCCCGATGAGACCACGTCGGAGGAGTACGCGGTTGTTCTTGAAACTCTGCGTCGCTCGCTAGCCGAAGATGCGACCCGTTGGACGTTGATCGCAGCCGGCATTAAGGGTGTGACCGAGGAGACCACTACCGGTGTGCATCGCCTCTACGAAATGATGCGTGCGGGTGAACTCATTTTCCCAGCCATCAACGTTAATGATTCGGTAACCAAGAGCAAGTTCGACAACAAGTACGGTTGCCGTCATTCACTTATTGATGGAATCAACCGCGCCACTGACACCATGATCGGCGGCAAGGTCGCTGTAGTTTGTGGCTTCGGCGATGTGGGTAAAGGCTCGGCTGACTCACTGCGCGGTCAAGGTGCCCGCGTGATCATCACCGAGATCGACCCGATCTGCGCTCTGCAGGCGGCCATGGACGGTTACCAGGTGGCAAAGCTTGATGACGTCATTGATGTCGCTGATATCTTCATCACCGCGACGGGTTGCTACGACGTCATTACCGCCGAGCAAATGGGCAAGATGAAGCATCAGGCGATCGTGGGCAATATCGGCCACTTCGACAATGAAATTGATATCGCCGGCCTTGCTGAGACACCCGGTGTCGTGCGCAAAACCATCAAGCCACAGGTTGATGAATGGACTTTCGCTAACGGCAAATCGATCATCATGCTCTCCGAGGGGCGCCTTTTGAACCTTGGCAATGCCACCGGTCACCCGTCCTTCGTGATGAGTACCTCATTCACGAACCAGGTGTTGGCTCAGATCGAGCTATTCACCAAGCTCGACGAGTACCCACTTGGTGTGTACACCCTGCCTAAGGCACTCGATGAGAAAGTTGCACGCCTCCACATTGATGCACTAGGGGTGCGCCTAACCGAATTGAACAAGAAGCAGGCGGAGTACTTGGGCGTTGACGTATTCGGCCCGTACAAGCCGGAGAATTACCGCTACTAGTAGTGAAGTGGCGGCACTTCGAGTTTGGGGCCACGGCCAACTAAACCTGCACCGCGGTAACGTGGCCCCATGCTCGAAACCCCGCAAGTTAAACCAACACGGTGGGGTTTGTGGGATGTGCTCATCACCCTGGGTGGCGCCGTTGTGCTGGGTGTTGCTGCGGCATTACTCCTAGGGGCGCTGTCGGCCCCGCTTGCGCTTCAGGTGCTGGTCGGTGGGCTGGCCCCTTGGCTTGCCTTGGCCGGGTGGCCGCTTTTTGTCACTTCGGTTAGAGGTAATGGCCCAAGAATCGATTTGTCCCTAACTCTTAGTTGGCGCGATGCCGGCTCGGGGGTAGTTGGCGGGGTCGTAGCCCTTATCGCCGCGCTGGTGGTTGCGGTGGCCTGGGCGGCGATTTTTGGTGAGTTCACTTCGGCGGCCGGCGATGTGGCGGCCGAACTCGCGGGCTTGGACAATATCTGGCTGCTCATTGCTTTTGGATTGATGGTCGCGGTGGGCGCCCCGATTGTTGAAGAGCTTGCTTTTCGTGGTCTCTTCTTCGCGGCCTTGCGCAAACATGGTGTGGGTCCAGTGGTGTCCGTGGTCATCACGGCCGTGGCATTTGCCCTTTTTCACCTAGAACCGGCCCGAATCGGAGTGTTGATCACCATCGGATTGGTCCTCGGCATAGTGCGGTGGCGCACCGGCTCATTGGGGGCAGCCATGGTCGCCCACGGGGTGGTTAACGCGCCAGCTGCGGTATTTCTCATCCTTGGCTTGCCAGGGGTGGCACCATAGGGTCATGAGCACCCAACCAGGCGCGCCTTTGTCGGCCCGTGGCCGCGTCCTCATTGTCGATGATGACCAAGCACTCTCCGAAATGTTGGGCATCGTCTTGCGTGGTGAAGGCTTTGATCCAGTCTTTTGTGGTGATGGCGCCCAGGCACTTCAGGTCTTTCG
Source organism: Candidatus Nanopelagicales bacterium (assembly GCA_044336815.1). Taxonomy (GTDB): domain Bacteria; phylum Actinomycetota; class Actinomycetes; order S36-B12; family S36-B12. The sequence goes on from JBIIOU010000039.1 coordinate 7,059, forward strand.
AAGCTGTAAGCCTGATGTCGTACTACTTGATCTGATGCTTCCGGGGCGCGATGGCATTGATGTGTGCCGATCAATCCGCGCTGAGTCTGGAGTGCCGATCGTCATGCTCACCGCGAAGACCGACACCGTTGATGTTGTTGTCGGTCTAGAGTCAGGTGCTGACGACTACATCGTAAAGCCATTTAAGCCAAAGGAGTTGGTTGCTCGGATCCGCGCTCGGATGCGCCGCAATGATGATGCGCCACCCTTAACTTTGACTATCGGAGATCTAGCCATCGACGTCAGCGGGCATCAAGTCACTCGCGATGGTCAAGCACTTTCGCTAACACCACTTGAGTTTGATCTCCTCGTTTGCTTGGCACGGCGTCCCGGGAAAGTTTTCACGCGGGAGATACTACTGCAAGAAGTATGGGGGTATCGGCATGCGGCAGATACCCGATTGGTGAATGTCCACGTGCAGCGCCTTCGTGCGAAGATCGAGCACGATCCAGAAGATCCGACGATTGTTGTCACGGTTAGAGGCGTCGGCTACAAGGCCGGCTCCGCGTAGCCGGTTGTCGGTTATCACCGCGATGCGCGCCATCAATCAATCCATATGAATAGGTACCTAAGCGGATGCATTGACTTCCTGCTCGCCGGGCCGCGGTGGGTAAGGCGCATTTGGCGGAGCTCGCTACTGCTGCGCGTAACCACAACTACGTTGGCGCTATCAATCTTGGTGATGGCCGCACTCGGGTTTTCCTTACTCTCTCGAGTAACCAGCGGTTTACTTGAGGCAAAGGATCGGGTCTCGGTGGGGGAGGCCGCTTCGGGATTATCCGAAGCGCAACGCGTGTTGGATGCGGCTGACACCGGTACCACGACGCCCTCACCTGCCCGCTTGGTTGATTCTGTGGTAACTACTTTGGCTGCACGTGCAGGTTCTCCGGGGCAGTTCGATGTGTTACTGCTCTCGTCAGGGCCAACGCCTGATGCACCAGAGCGCGGTACCAATCTAGTTTCGGTTACCAGCGTGCCTTCAGCACTTCGCACCGCTGTCACCGATTCGAAGCGCCAATCTTGGACTTATACCGACATCACGACACTCGACGGGCGATCAACCCCGGGGTTAGTGGTTGGTGGCCCACTTAGTGTTCCTGGCGTCGGAGATTACGAGTTGTATTACCTGTTCCCGCTCACCCAAGAGCAGCAGACTCTGGATCTAGTGCGCAGCTCGGTGATCGTCACTGGGCTATTGCTGGTTGGCCTCTTGGCATTGGTAGCCGGACTCATTACGCGTCAGGTGGTAGTTCCCGTTCGCGCTGCGGCCCGTACAGCACTGCGTTTCTCCGAGGGGTATTTATCGGAGCGAATGAAAGTAAGGGGCGAGGATGACCTCGCGCGGCTGGCCGGTGCGTTTAATGACATGGCGGCGAGCATTGCTCGGCAGATCAAGCAGCTTGAGGGGCTTTCACGGGTGCAGCGCCGATTCGTCTCTGACGTCTCCCATGAATTACGCACCCCTTTGACCACAATTCGAATGGCCGCAGACGTGATGTTTGAAGAGCGGGCATCCTTTGACGGTCCAACCGCGCGCGCGGCCGAGTTGCTTCAGGCCCAGTTAGACCGGTTCGAGTCATTGCTGGTTGATCTACTCGAGATTTCGCGATTTGACGCTGGTGCCGCGGTCCTCGAAGCCGATCCGTTTGACCTATACGCGCTGGTATCGAGGGTGCTTGATGGCTCGACCTCACTCGCCGAACGCAGCGGTGTGCCACTGCGCCTGCACTCCGAAGGTGAGCCCAGATTGCTCTATGCGGATTCGCGCCGTATTGATCGAGTGATAAGAAATCTCGTCGGCAACGCAATCGAGCATGGCAATGATCGCGGGGTTGACGTCACCATTGGCAGCAATGACGAAGCGGCGGCCGTCACGGTGCGTGACTACGGAGTTGGGTTGCGACCGGGGGAGGCCTCGCTGGTATTTAATCGATTCTGGCGTGCGGATCCGGCGCGGGCCCGCACTACCGGCGGCTCTGGATTGGGTTTGGCGATCGCGCTCGAAGATGCTCGCCTACATGGTGGTTGGCTGGAGGCTTGGGGTGAGCCGGGCGCCGGTGCCTGCTTCCGCTTGACTTTGCCGCTTAACGTGCGCGGTACTTTCATCTCTTCGCCACTTGATCTCTACCCGGATGATTCAGCACCAGCAAATCGCAGCCCGATCGAGAATGTCGAGGTGCGCTAGTGCGTAACCTTACGATTTTCCTCGCGGCAACGATGTTAATTACCGGCTGCGGCTCACTACCCGCCTCACTTACCGCACAGGTGCCAACGACCGGGCCAATTCAGCAAGGTGCACAAGTTAATCTTGATCGCAAGGATCAGTTCATTCGGGTAATTGCGCGCAGCCCTCGAGATGGGATGACCCCAACCCAAATCGTGCAAGGGTTTTTGGACGCATCGGCTTCATTTGATGGCGACCATGCGGTCGCGCGGGAATATTTGACCGGTTCCGCGAACAGCCGTTGGCGCCCTGGCTTGCAGGTGTCGGTTTATGACGGTGCGGCGATTATTACTTCCAGTGGTAGTTCAGTGACACTGACCGCGAGCCAGAGCGGCAGGATCGATGACATCGGCCGGTATGTGGTGGCTTCCCCAGGCCAAGAGCTCCGAGGTAGTTTCCAATTAGTTCGCGATGGCACCCAGTGGCGCATCGATCGAGTTCCGCAGGGCCTATTGCTCTCCGCCTCTGACGTCGATCGTGCCTATCGATCATTTGCGGTTTACTTCTTCAATCCCAGTTTCTCAGCTTTGGTGCCAGATGCGCGCATGATACCCGTGCTTGGGCCTGGTCAGGGCACCACTTTGGTGCGCTATCTCCTTGACGGGCCAAGTGATTGGTTGGCACCTGCCGTTCGCACCGGCTTCCCAGACGGGGTGGGGTTAAACATTGAATCAGTACCGATAGATGGTGGCGTGGCCCGTGTTGACCTAAAATCCTCGGTGCTTTTGGCCGATGATGGCACGCGCGAAGCGTTATCGCAGCAGTTAGTTTGGACATTAGGCCAGCTTTCAGATGTGACTTCGGTTGAAATCACTGCCGGCGGCCAGCAACTTGTGGTGCCGGGCGTTAGCTCCCCGCAGCCGGTAGACGCCTGGCCGAAGGTCAATCCAGACGCCTTACCCGATAACTCGTCAGGGTATGTGGCGCGCAGCCGCTCGGTGGTGCGATTGGGTGCCGCCACGGATCGCCCAGTGCCCGGAGATGCTGGCAGTGGCGCGGTTTCCTTCCTGAGGTTTGCTATTGATCGGTCGTCGACCGCGGTCGCAGGTATTGATGCTGACGGCACGTTGTGGCGCGGCGCGATTGCGCAGGATGCACCGTTACTTGCCTTGACCCGGGGTGAAGCATTAGCGGCTCCGGTCTTTGACGCCGACGGGAATATCTGGGTAGTTAATGCCCTGACGGGCCTAACCCGCGTGGATCGAATCGGACGAAGGGCTGAGGTTGACGTGGCAGGCCTGCCGGCGGAGTCCTCATTGCTCGCAGCAGTTCCATCACGCGATGGCACTCGGTGCGCACTAATTGTGCAGCAAGGAGTGCGCACGACGCTTTACGTAGGTGTGATCGTGAGATCAACCGTTGGCGCCCCGATGGCAATTGCTGATCCGATCAGGGTCGAGACCCGGCTGACCGAAGCCATCAGCGTTGGTTGGGCCGGAGCTAATTCCTTACTTGTGATCGGAAGTGATGGCGCGGAGTCTTTGCAGGTGTTTGATTTGAATTTGGCAAGGGGTTCGATTATTGGTATCGGTGCTCCCGAAGCGCCGGTCATGGTGGCGGCCGCACCAGGCCTACCGGCACTGGTTGGTGCAGCGGACGGTTGGATTTATGAGTATGTGGGTTCTAACTGGCGCAAGCGCACCAGCGGTACCTCACCGGTCTATCCGAATTGATTTAACGCTGGGTCGTTGATTGCCAACTACGAGATGGGGTGCCGGCAACCGCGGCGATACCGGCCACTACTACGTCTGCGTTTACTAAAGTGAGTACCGCCTCCAAAGTTGTAGCGCCTGTGGTGATGACATCGTCAACCACGATGATCCGGTAGCCAGCAAATTTCCCCAGGTTGGCTATTTGCTTCGGGCGCGACTGGAAGGCGCCTTTGATTGCGGCCTGACGCTGAGCCGCCGACCTGCCGACATGTTTGCCGTTGTCGAGGTGGCGGGTGAGTAATTGTTGAACCCGCGCTGGCTGATTTGCAAGGGTGAGCACCTGCGCCGCCCGGTGGGCGATCAATGAAGTGGTATCTGCTCCCCGGGCGCGAACTGAGCCGCGATGCGGGGGAATGGTGACCAAAAGAGTGGGTCCAGAGGTCAAAGTCGCGACCGCAGTCGCGAGCAAAGTGCCAAGTGGGGCGGTCAAGGAGCGCACCCCGTGTTCCTTGTGGGCGATGATCGCGGCTTTGGCTTGGCCTTGATAACGCGAGCCGATTGCCACCGGCATAGCGGTGATCTGCGGGTGGGGTCCGACCTGTCGGCACATCGCGGCCCAACAGGTGGGGCACAAGGTGGTGCCGAGTACGTCGCAGCCCACGCAAGATCGACTCAGTACGAGGTCAATACATGCATCCAGCAGCCGACCAGCGCCCATCCGCGCCCCCTTTGCGGCCCGGACGATTCTGCTCATAATCGCCCGGCCAGGGCAAGGGGCGCTCGCTCACCTGTGGAACGGGGGGATCCAGCAACTGGCTCCCCTGTGTACGGGCACCCGCCGAACGCCGTGATCTCCTCGTGACCTCTACGATGGAGTGCGCCAGCGGGCTGGTGCGGTGATTTACCCCGAGAGCGTCGACCTAGTCGACCGATCCGAAAGGCCTGTCACTGTGGGTGTGCTGGACAAAATCCTTCGTGTTGGTGAAGGCAAGACCCTGAGGCGGCTCGTTGCTATTGCTGCCGCGGTCAATGCGATCGAGGATGAATTTGTCTCCTTGACCGATGCCGAACTTCGGGCGCTAACCGAGGAGTTCAAGAAGCGCTATCAGGGCGGTGAGTCACTAGATGACTTACTGCCAGAGGCTTTCGCAACGGTGCGCGAAGCCGCCCGGCGCACGCTGGGCCAGCGCCACTACGACGTACAGATCATGGGTGGCGCTGCACTGCACATGGGCAATATCGCCGAGATGCGCACCGGCGAAGGCAAGACCTTGGTTTCGACTTTGCCCGCTTACCTAAATGCACTCTCCGGCAAGGGGGTGCACGTTGTCACGGTTAACGATTACCTCGCCGAGCGAGATGGTGAGTGGATGGGGCGCGTGCACCGCTTCCTTGGCCTTGAGGTCGGCACAATTTTGTCAAACATGACTCCGGCGGAACGGCGCCTTGCTTATGCGGCTGATATCACCTACGGCACTAATAACGAATTCGGATTCGACTATTTGCGCGACAACATGGCGTGGTCGAGCGAGGAGTTAGTGCAGCGTGGTCACAACTTCGCGGTTGTCGATGAGGTTGACTCCATTCTTATTGACGAGGCTCGTACCCCATTGATCATCAGCGGCCCGGCCGACCAAGCAAATAGCTGGTACGCAGAGTTCGCGCGGATGGTAAAGCTACTCAATCGCGATGAAGATTATGAAGTAGACGAGAAGAAGAAGACAATCGGTGTTCTTGAGTCAGCAATCGACAAGATTGAAGACCAAATAGGTATCGATAATCTTTATGACACGGTCAACACGCCACTCGTTGGATTCTTGAATAACGCAATACGTGCCAAGGATCTGTTCAAGAAGGATCGCGATTACGTGGTTATCGACGGTGAGGTTCTCATCGTTGATGAACACACTGGACGCATCCTGGCCGGGCGTCGTTATAACGAGGGCCTGCATCAATCACTTGAAGCAAAAGAGGGTGTGGAGATCAAGGCCGAGAACCAAACTCTCGCAACCGTGACTTTGCAGAACTTCTTCCGGCTCTACACCCGTCTATCGGGCATGACCGGCACCGCAATGACCGAAGCTAATGAGTTCTCGACCATCTACAACCTCGGGGTGGTGCCAATCCCGACGAATCGTCCGATGGTTCGTCTCGACAAAGCTGACGTGGTGTTTCGCACCGGTGAAGCCAAGCTCGATGCTGTTATCGCAGACATTGTCGAGCGCCACGAGCAGGGCCAGCCAATTTTGGTGGGCACCACCAGTGTCGAAAAATCAGAGGATTTATCGAAGCTCCTGAAGCAAAATGGGGTTCCGCACGAAGTTCTCAACGCGAAGCACCACCACCGCGAAGCTGCAATCGTTGCTCAGGCTGGCCGGCGCGGCGCGGTCACTGTCGCCACCAACATGGCTGGCCGCGGTACCGACATCATGTTGGGCGGTAACCCGGAGTTCATGGCGGCAGCGGCCCTTACCCAGCAGGGGCTATCGCCTGCCCTCGATCCGGAGGCTTACGAAAGTGCCTGGCCCGCGGCTATTGAGCAAGCGCAAGGTGCGGTTAAAGCCGAGCATGACGAAGTGGTGGCCCTCGGTGGCCTATATGTGCTCGCGACTGAGCGCCACGAGTCGCGTCGTATTGATAATCAGCTGCGCGGGCGCTCTGGCCGCCAAGGTGACCCTGGTGAATCCCAGTTCTATCTTTCACTGCAGGACGACCTCATGCGGTTATTCAAAGCCGACATGGTCGACGCATTCCTGCGCCGATTCAACGTGCCCGATGATGTGCCTATTGAGGCCAAGATGGTCACCAACGCCATCAGGTCTGCACAGTCGCAGGTGGAGGCGCAAAACTTTGAAATCCGCAAGGATGTCTTGAAGTACGACGACGTGCTAAATCGCCAGCGATTGGTTATCTATGACGAGCGTCGCCGGGTACTCGAAGGTGAAGATATCGAAGAGCAGGTGCGCGACTTCATTAGCGACACCGTGGAGGGTTACGTGCGTGCGGCAACAGCTGACGGATATCCCGAGGACTGGGATCTTGATCAACTGTGGACTGCGCTCAAGCAGCTCTACCCGGTTGAGGCCACGATCACCGAACTTGAGCAGGCATCAGGTGGTGACCGATCCGGGCTAAGCCAGGATTACTTGGCGGCCGAACTCAAAGACGATGCCCAGCACGCCTATGACATCCGTGAGGAAAGCCTCGGCGACGAAGTCGCCCGTGAGCTTGAGCGGCGAGTTATTTTGTCAGTGCTTGACCGCAAATGGCGCGAGCATCTGTATGAGATGGATTATCTCCGCGATGGCATTGGCC
>JBIIOU010000002.1:0-49099 GCA_044336815.1 Candidatus Nanopelagicales bacterium
CGGGACCCAAAACTGGCGGAGTCGATCCGCGCCAATCTTTTCTTGTTCGAGGACATCGCAAACATCGACAACAGGTCCCTGCAGTTGGTTCTTCGAGAGGTAAGCCCTCAGGATCTCGCCATGTCTTTGAAGGGGGTGAGCCCAGAGGTACACGAAAAGGTGCTGTCGAACCTCTCCACTCGTGCCGCCGACATGCTCGAGGAGGAGTTGGAGTTGATGGGTCGCGTGCGCCGAGTCAATGTCGAGGAAGCCCAAGGCAAGATCGTCGCGGTCATCCGCCGCCTCGACGAAAAGGGCGATATCGAAATCAGCATCGGAGGTGGCGACAATGAGTTCGTCTCTTAAGGCTTCACGCGTGGGATGGTCGGAGGCGCGGACACTAACCGCTACCAGGTTTGACACCGTACTCAGTTATTTCGAACCAGAGTCTATTCCGGAACTGGATCTAAGTGGCGCCGAACTTCTCAACAACCAGATGATGACGGACCTGATTTCTGCAGCCGAGTCCAAGGCGACTAAGCGCGGATTCGACAGTGGCTACACCGAGGGCCGCGAGCAGTTAGAAGCCGAGGTGCGTGCGGAACTTCTCGTGGAGCACACGCGTTTGATAGACGAGCAGGTTGCTCTTCGTGGCCAGCTCGAAAGCGCGCTGGAGATTCTGGCGAGTGCAGTAGCTTCGCTAGAGAAAGCCGTTCTGCCGGTATACACAGAGGTTGGGCAAAATCTTGGTGCGGTCGTAGTGGCTCTTGTCGAAGAGCTGCTAGGTGTCGAATTGGCGGCAAACCAGATGCAGGTGATCAACGCGATCAGCGCTGCAGCCGCTGAAATACCCGGACGCTCCGAGATACAGATTTCATTACACCCCGCAGATCTTGAACTCATCAATTCTTTAGAGCTGGATCTCGCCGAGTCCGTTAAGCGCCCGGTACGGCTTGTCGCCGACGATTCGGTAGCAGCCCACGGAGCAGTGGTAACCAGCGAATGCACTCGAGTTGACGCCCAGATCGGGCAACGAGTTGAGCGTCTTAGAGCGGCATTAGCCTCATGAACCTCACGGAAACTCTAGAAATGGGTAAGCATGCGATCCGGCTTCCCGTTAGTGGCGAAGTAGTAGGCGTTAATGGTCTAACAATCTGGCTTCAAGGTGTCCGTTCTGCGATTGGTGACGTTCTCGACCTCGACATCAACGGGCAGAGTCTTCTCGCCCAGGTTGTCGGAATCTCCGGTGATCGCTTGGCCTGCATGCCTCTTGGTGAAATGTCAGGCGTTGCACCCGGGGTTAAGGCCCGAGCCACAAATTCACCCGTGCTCGTACCTATCGGCGATGGGCTCTTGGGGCGTGTTATTGATGCTCTCGGAAACCCAATCGACGACAAAGGTCCACTTGAGCGAATGCCGATGCTGGCCACCACGAATAAGGCACCGTCTCCTTTGTCACGGCAACGAATCACCGAGCAACTCCATGTTGGGGTTCGCGCTATCGACTCACTCATCCCAATCGGTCGGGGCCAGCGCATCGGCATCTTTGCCGGGTCCGGCGTTGGTAAATCAACCTTGATGTCAATGATGGCTCGAAATACCTCCGCGGACGTTGTCGTCGTCGGATTGGTGGGTGAGCGCGGGCGCGAGGTGCTTGAGTTCATTGAAAACGATCTTGGTCCCGAGGGATTGTCTAAATCGGTCGTTGTGGTCGCCACCTCGGATATGCCTCCCATGGTTCGACTGCAAGCGGCATCAACTGCCACTCGAATTGCAGAGCACTTCCGCGACAATGGGTTGCACGTCCTGCTCTTCATCGACAGCATCACGCGCACGATGACTGCGCAGCGTGAGGTTGGCCTATCTGCTGGTGAGCCACCCGCTGCCCGCGCCTACCCGCCTTCGGCATTCGCCATGCTGCCACGGCTACTTGAGCGAGCAGGTGCATCTAGTGTCGGGACAATCACCGGGATCTACACGGTTCTCATCGAAGGCGACGACCTGCAGGATCCAGTGGCTGATAGCGCCCGGTCAATACTTGACGGGCACATAGTCTTGGACCGCGAGCTCGCTACGGCGAACCACTACCCGGCAATTGATGTGCTCGGATCTGTTTCCCGAGTGGCACCACATGTCACCACCAGTGAAGTGCAGGCAAGTGGAGCTGTGCTGAAGAGACTTCTTGCTGCCTACCGCGAGGCAAAGATCCTGGTCGAAGTCGGCGCCTACGTGTCAGGGTCGAATGCCGACGTAGACAGAGCAATCGCTCTAATGCCTCGGATTAATGCGTTCCTGCGACAGCCAACACAAGAGGTACCTAGCCTGAAAGACTCGCAGCAGCAACTCCTTGAATTGGTGGGTGCACAGTGAAGAATCGAAATCTAGATGTGCTGTTAAAGGTACGCAAGGCTAAGGAGGGCCAGACACTTGCAACTTTTGGCGCCGAGCGCCTAATTGTTGTTGGGCTAACCGGTCAACTCGAAGGAGCGACATCTAACTTGGCGAATCTCCTGGCCGAAAGTAGAAGTCGTGTCGAAGACATAAAGATGCTTGCGGCGCGGAGATCAAGCTCAGCGGCCTGTATCCGACAGATCAATGACTCATTACTTCTAGCGCGGATGCGTACCGAAAATGCCCGTCGCGCTTGGCTGGCGGCCGATCAAGATCGGGAGATTGGTCAAAGGCTTGTTGACCGGGACCAAGACATTGCCGATGCGGAGAATGACAGGGCTGAAAGCCGTGAGGCCGATGAACGCGCACAAGGTCGATTCATCGTTCGATACCCGAAAACCACCCATGAAGGGAAAGACTCATGACCACAGTGGCCACCATTTCGGCCAGCGCACCTTCAGGTGCAGCAGGCTTCACCGGCCCCGCACGTTCATCGGAAACCTCGGACCAGTTCGCGATCGAGTTAGGCAAGTCGACGCAACAGGTGCGCGAGCGCGGGAACAGTGCTGAGTCTGGCCCCAACCCACCCCAGGGTGCGGCCGATAGCGCTGCGTCGACACCGGTCGAAAACACCACTGGCAATGAAGTTGCGAGTGGAACTGGTGCTACACAACAAGGGGAACAAGTGGAGCCCCAGCAACTCCTTGAGAATGTGGTCGCGGGCTTGGACAACGGCGAACATACTGATTTAGATATTGATCAGTCCTTAGACCCGCAATACTTGGTAAGTACCCCAATAGTTGCGATTGCGCCTTCGATAATTCTCCCGTCCGATTCGCTAGTGGCAGTTGAGGAGTCGGCGACTGCAGTTGCGCCGGTACCTGCCTTGCCGAAAGCGGTTGTGTCGTCACCGGTGACCTTGACTGCGGGCATGACCTCTGACGTTCTACCCACCGACTCTGTAGAACCGACTGCCACTATCCCCGTCGCAACCCTTGCCACCGCTCCCGAATTAGGTGTTTCGCAAACTGCTGCACCTGCACCTCCGCTCAGTCCAGACATCTCTACTCCAGTCACCATCGCTCCGGGGTCTGTCACTCCGATAAACGTGAGTCCAGACATCTCTACTCCGGTCACCATCGCTCCGGTCACTTTGACGCCAAACAACTTGACGCCAAACAACTTGACTCCAGAAATCTTGACCCCAGAAACCTTGACTCCGGTCACCGTCACTCCCGGCAACCTCAGTGCGCCAACCGCCGGAGCAGTGAGCCCCGCAGCGCAGCTTCAACCCTCGATCACCGCCCCGGTCGATTCTGAATCGCAAATACAGCCAACAGCGACTCGAACTTCGCCAGCGGTTGACGGTGCTCCGGTCGGAACAACAGCTAATGCCGAGTCGAGTGCCCCCGGGGCGACGGTTCAAGTGGTCGCTAACCAAGGCGGCGACTCACAGCAATCATCAGAGCCCAGCGGTAGCGGAGTTAGTCAGCCTGAAGAATCCGCAGTTGTTGGCAGAGAACCAGATCAACTATCTGACGAGTTAGCGAAGGTCGAGTCCGGTGCCACCGGCCGCATGCAGGTGGCTGATGCCGCGCAGGGCGTTGACCCAAGAGTGACAACTGCCGGAACTAACCCCGTCGCAACCACAGCCCCGACCCCGGTGGCATTCGAATCAAATTCGCCGGTCACGGGGTCTGAGCCCAAGGCACCGGCGCCGGCCTCGACACCGATTCCGGTTTCAACGCAGATGTCGGCGCACCTGAGCGCCTTTCGCGGTTTAGCCGATGGCACTTATGAGACCACGATCCGCCTGAACCCGGAGGAGCTAGGCCAAGTTTCGGTGCGCATCCAAGTAAACGGCGGCACCGTCTCCATCCACGCTTTCGGTGCCAGCGATATTGCCGTTCAAGCGCTGCGAGAGGCAATGCCGGACTTGCGTCAAGACCTGCTGCGATCAGGCCTAGACCTAGTGGATAGTCAAGTTGACCAAGGGTCAGCCTCCTTCGGTAACGATCGCGAAGCGGCCAGTGGCCGTCCACTTGACACTGATAAAACAGACGGATCGGCCGAAAATCGAATTGGTCGTCCGACCGGGGCAGATGTCGATGCAATTAACGATATGAACCGCTCCGAAGGAGGACTTCTCGATGTTCGAGTCTGAATCCAGACCGCTAAGCAACCGACACGAAAGGAGGGTAATCAAGTGACTACAACCCCGGTAACCTCGAGCACGAACACTATTAGCGCGTTAACTGGAGTAAAGACAGCGAAGGCGGCCGAACCATCTGGTGAGCTTGGGCGCGATGCATTCTTGAAATTACTAGTGGCGCAGCTTAAGTATCAAGACCCACTAAACCCGGCCGATGGTGCTGAGTTCTTGGCCCAAACCGCCCAGTTCACGATGGTGGAGAAGCTGACCGAGATGGTGACTCAGGGCGACAAAACAGCGTTGAGCCAACAAGAAACTCAGGCCGCGCAGTTAGTGGGTAAGCAGGTGACCTACCTGACTACTTCGGGAACGAGTGAACAGGGTCTCGTCGAGTCGACCAAATTCAACGATGACAGTCAGACTTTGACAATTGATGGCAAAACGGTGCAGCTCACCGCGGTCACAGGAGTAATCGGGGGCCCAGAAAATACACAGCTGGCCACTGCCCTCGCTAATCTCGGCCCGTCATTGTCTGCCAACCTGGCGCCCGAGTTAGCCGCGGTGCTCCGGGAGCTGGGAGTGAACTCCTTTGCAGCATCCAGTAGCGGAACCACAACTAGCCCGACCGTTGTAACTGAGCCGACCGTTGTAACTGAGCCGACCGTTGTAACTGACCCAATCGGAGATGACACCCTGCCGAATTGAGGATTAGACAAAACCCAAGGTGCCGCTAAGGACTGCGACACCGATGAAATTTAGGCCACGGATGGCGTTAAGCAGGAACCAGCTGGGCCATCGGGCCCTGCTAAACACCAACCGGAGGTAGAAATGCTTCGCTCGCTATTTTCAGGAATTACCGGGCTGCGTGCCCACCAGCAAATGATGGACGTCACCGGCAACAACATCGCCAACGTGAACTCGGCTGGCTACAAGGCCCAGACGGCGGTCTTTGAGTCAGTGCTCTCCCAAGCGGTCAAGTCACCGGGTGCACCGGTTGCTGCGGGCGCCGGGACCGGTGCCGTAGGTGGCGTGAACGGGGTCCAGATCGGGCTCGGCGTCCAGCTCGCCGGCGTATCGACGAACTTCGGTCAAGGATCCTCCCAGTTGACGGGTGTATCTACCGACTTCGCGATTCAAGGTACCGGCTTCTTCACCACGAACAACGGGTCGGAGAACTTGTTCACCCGGGCCGGGTCCTTCACTTTGGACGCCAACGGCAAGTTGGTCTCACCTGATGGAAGCATCGTTCAGGGCTATATGGCCGATGCCGATGGCGTTGTTAACCCCAACGCGGCGCCAGAAGATGTCACGCTGCCGGTGTCCCAACTGCTCCCTGCGGTGGCCAGTGATGAGATGACGATGTCCGGCAACCTTTCGGCCGATGCCGCGGTGGGTGACACGGTTGTCAGTTCGATCGTTACCTACGACGTGTTGGGCGCCGAGAGCACTACCACAGCGACATTCACCAAGACCGGTACCGGCGCCTGGACAGTTCGTCTTGGTATTGCGCCTAATGCCGGCGCCACGGTCGCGATTGCCTTTGATGGATTCGGCGAGTTAACCACGGCAACCCCAATTGCGGTTCTCAATAGGCCCGCCATCGCTTATGCTGCAGGACCGCCCGTGGTCACTGCTGTCCCGGTTGCAAACTTCGCCGTGGAAATTGGCGGCCTGACGCAGTACTCGTCCGCCAGCTCATTCGGTATCACCGATCAGAATGGGGCGGGCGTGGGAGCTCTAACGACTTTCACCACGACCAGCGATGGTCAACTCATCGGCATTTACAGCAACGGTGAAAAGCAAGCGTTAGCACAGTTGGCCATTGCCACCTTTAATAACGCCGATGGCTTGGAGAAAGTCGGTGACTCCAGTTACCGGACCACGGTTAACTCCGGTGTAGCGCTGATCGGTGCTGCGACCATTGGTGGTCGTGGGTCGATCCAAGGTGGGACCCTAGAAATGTCGAATGTCGACCTCGCCTCGGAGTTCACCAACTTGATCGTGGCCCAACGTGGGTTTGCCGCTAACTCTCGTACCATGACCGCCGCTGATGAAATGCTGCAGGAGCTCATGAGCATTAAGCGCTAATCGGGTTTGGAGTAGGGGGGGCGCCGCTGGCGCCCCCCTACAACACCAAGCACTTGGTGAAATGCCTATTTTATACCCTTTTACCCTTTTTGCGGCTTTTACTGTTACTTCCGCTCGACACTCGGCGATCTTTGCCTGACAATCCTCAGGTCTGCTCCTCCGCTGACGATTCTCTCTATTGCCTACTAAAAGGACGCGACGGAAGGACGGTCACCTTGATTATGCTCACGAGGCTCAATGGGGAGCAGTTTGCGTTGAACCCTGATCTCATTGAGCGGGCCGAGGAGTCGCCGGACACCGTGCTGACCCTAGTTGACGGGAAGCACCTGATGGTTAAGGAAAAACTAACCGACCTCATCGAGGCGATTCGAATGGACCGCGCATCGATCCTGGCGCTGGCTCAAGAGGTTGCTGCTTCGGTTGACCTGCAGGACGGCAAGCAAGGGCCGAACGTCGTCCCACTGAATCCGCGGCGCTGATCATGGATCCGATTACCTTAATATCAGTTATTTTCGCCTTCATCATCGTCCTGGTAGTTCTAATTCTTGAAGGCGGATCGCCTACATCAGTTTTGCTGCTGGCTCCCCTGATCTTGGTTTTTGGTGGCACTTTCGCCTGTGGTGCCGCAGGAATGTCAGCGAAGCTCTGGATTGCCTCAATTAAGGCCGGAGTGAAGTCGTTGTTGTCCGCGACCCCCAAGTACGACGGCCTACTGGAAACCCTGGTCAACTGCGCCAACATCGCTCGTCGTGACGGCCTGCTTTCCCTGGAGGCAACGGTCACCGAAATTGAGGAGCCATTGCTGCGGCGTGGGCTAGAACTGGCCATTGATGGCACTGACCCAACCGATCTAGCTCGAATACTCGAGGCCGAACTTTACAGCGAAAGCGTGAACGGTGGCCGCCACGCAAAACTATTCGTAGATATGGGTGGATACGCGCCGACCATCGGGATTATCGGCACGATCCTTGGTCTCGTGACCGTTCTGGGAAACCTCTCGAACCCTGACGAACTCGGTGGCGCTATTGCGGCCGCCTTCGTTGCAGCCATGTGGGGGGTGCTTTCGGCTAACGTCTTCTGGCTGCCAATTGGCGCCAAGATGCGGCTGCTGAATGAATTGCGTACGACACAGGGCGAAGTCATTATCGAGGGAATCTTGTCCATTCAAGCGGGTGCAAACCCACGTATGGTCGAGCGTAGGCTTCGCGCACTCTTACCCGCCGATGTATTGCGCGATCTCGAGAAAGCTTCCTGACCTTGTCAAAGCGTCGGCACGTAGAGCACGAGGCGGAGAACCACGAACGGTGGCTCATCTCCTATGCCGACATGGTCACGCTGCTTTTCGCCCTTTTTGTCCTGCTTTACGCAATCAGCCAGGTTAACGAGAAGAAGTACGACGAAGTTTCAGCTTCACTTGCAGTTGCTTTCGGCGAGGTGGTTAACATCTCAGATGGCAATGACAGTATTTTGCCCAAGGCCGGTGACAATGTCACGCTGAGCGAGGCCCCTGTCGTTGACTCGCCCGCTGTTGTCATCCCGAATATCATGCCGACACTCCGTGAGCAGGTCTCGAGCGTGATGTCAACCCCGGGAACGGTCGAGAATACGAAGTCCGAGCTCGCCTTACAGTCCGCGGTTGCTGCCGAAGCAGCCGACCAGGCAACCCTGAGCAAGGCCGAAATGGCGCTGGCAAGTGCCGTGAGTTCTGCAGGGCTCTCCGGGAAAGTTGTGTTGAGCCGCGAGGAGCGAGGGTTGGTAGTTACGCTACTTACTGACGACGTGATCTTTGCGCCGCAAAGCGCTACCCTCCAATCCGCCGGGCAAAAGGCAATCAATGCGCTGCTGCCTTCCCTGCAAGACGCCGGTAGCCAGTTGATCATTGAGGGCCACACCAACACCGCCAGTGTTCGGCCGACCATGTTCCCGAGTGAATGGGAGCTTTCCAGCGCCCGCGCCGGGGCGGTGGCCCGGTTCCTCAACGGCGAGGGTATCCCAATAGAAAGAATGTACGTCGCCGGTTACGGTGAAACTTCGCCCTTGGTGCCGGAGACCAATCCCGACCACCTGCGCCTAAATAGGCGGGTGGCAATCGTGTTGGCGAGCTCTTTGACCAGCGAGCAACGGGCCCTGCTGGACGGTGCCCGGGCTGAGAATGAGATTTTCGATGACCAAGGTACCCAGTGATGAAAATGGCACCAAGTTCGCTCAAGATCGCCAATTGGCAACCGATAGATTACTCGGAGGATTGTGATGGCTGCTAAGAAATCGGAAGCTAAAGACGGGGAGAAGAAGAAGTCTCCCCTTAAACTGGTGGTTATTTTGCTCGCGGTACTGCTCGTTGCTGGTGCCGCCTACATGTTTATGGGTCGAGGCTCTGCGGCTCCAGCACCGGCTGCGGCTGTTGCCGAGGCGCCCGTTATCGAGGGGGCGGTAATAAAGCTTGATCCCCTATTCATCAACCTAAAGGATGAGCGCTTCTTGAAGCTGGGAATCGCCCTTCAGACTTCACTCATGGGCAAGGACCCCGAACTTGATGGTTCGAAGGCTCTGGACGCGGCCATTGAGGTATTTAGTGGTCAAGACATCCAACAGCTATCTGAGGAGGCCGGCAGAAGCCTACTCAAGGAGGAGCTGCTCACCCAGATAACCGAGGCCTATGGGTCAGAGGTTTCGGACATCTATTTCACGGAGTTCGTGATGCAGTAGCTCCCAGCGGGTCGCCACGGATGAGACGCGACCTTTCAAGATCGGGCTGCTGGTATGCAGGGCTCGAGGGCCGGATGGATCCGACTCGTAAATTTTCAGCTGAATGGCTAAGTTTTCCCTAATAGCCGACGATAAATCTCACGTGGCTACAAATGTTGACAGTCAATCTTTGGTGTCGGGCGGTGGATTAGCCACCGAGTTGTACGACTTTCGCAATCCGTCCAAGTTCACGCGTGATCACCAGCGAATTCTGGAGCAGGTCCTAGAGACCTATGGCGACCAAACCGGCGGCATGATTACCTCCAAGCTCCGCACCTCTTGCTCCCACGACCTGGAATCCCTGCAGCAGGTCACCTATGGCGCATTCATAAATTCGCTGCCTGAGGAGACCGTGATCTTGGTAGCAGCGCTGAGCCCGCTTAGCTCATCCGGCATTATCCACTTGCCCCTTGATTTCGCCATGCTTACGGTCGACCTGCCCTTGGGCGGGCCCGGCGACGACGAACAACCGGCACGCGGCCTGACCGATATCGAGGAGGCCTTGGTTGGCGACCTCGGCCTGAGTTTGGTCGGAGCACTTCGCTACAGCTTCGAGGGAATCACCAACTTGGATCCAAGCCTGAGTGGGCAGTTTTCCTCACCTGAACTTGTGCACGCTGCCTCCACGAATGATCAGATGCTAGTAGCGACCTTCCGTTTGGAGATAAAAGAGCGGGAGTTCCGCACGGCACTAGCTATGCCGCTCGGACCGATACTTCCGGCTCTCGACTCGGCCCTTGCTGCACGGCGAGCCGAGCGGAGCACCACCGATCAGGCACAGTTCAAAGTGGCGGTTGAAGAGCGCGTGCGGCTGGCACCGGTTGTTGTATCTGTGCGCCTACGCCCCACCCAAGGGCGACTTTCAGATTTCACCTCCCTCGCGGCGGGCGATGTATTCCGCCTTGGCCATCCCAAGGACGCACCATGGGAGGTCACAAGTTCCGGCGTCGTGTTCGCGCACGCACTGCCGGGTGGCGAGGGTACCCAAGCAGCATTTCGAGTTGTTTAATCCGGCGAGGAGTAAGAATGAGCGTTAACCAAGATGCGCGTCAGCAGGCTCTCATTATTGAGCAGATGCGGATGTCTATGTCGGCAGTGTGTGATGCGCTGTCGGTAACTTCGGTAGTTACCTCGGGCGACCCGTCGACAACCGCGTTAGACATCGACATCACATCCGCCACCGCCATGGCCGTGGTTGCTGTTGAAGGGTCGATCAACGGCAGCTTAATGATCGCCCTGCTCGCTGGTGCCAGCCCCGATATCACCACCTCCGAAGGCTTGGTCGATGCACTCGAAGATGCAATCGACGCAATGTCACAGGTTCTTGATTCAGAAATCGGTGCACCCGCGCCGGCATCGGGTGCACCCACCATCCCCGCCGACATCAGCGTGCCATTACTTGTTGACGGCGCCGCCGTTGGCGCTGTACTGCTATTTCTCGCGGAACCAGCGGCAGCCGCAGAACCAGCGGCAGCCGCAGAACCAGCGGCAACCGAAGAGCCCGCGACGGCTCCGGAATCCGCTCCTGAGCCTGCACCGCAAGCAGCACCGCAAGCAGCACCGCAAGCAGCACCGCAAGCAGCACCTGCTGCTGCTCCGGTTGCCGCTGCGTCGGTGCTGAGCATCCCGAAGCAAATTGATGCACTAGCGAGTGTCCAGATGGAAATAACTATCGAGGTGGGCCGTACCTTCTTGCCCATTGGGCAACTCCTGCAGTTGCAGCCGGGTCAGATTGTCGAACTCGATCGCGAGGTTGGAACGCCCCTCGACATGTACATAAACGGCACCTTGCTCGCTCGAGGAGAAATAGTCGTGGTTGATGATCAATTCGGATTCCGTGTGACTTCCGTTGTAGCAGCGGGCTGACTCGAGAAATCTCATTTGACTAATGGATACCCTCTGGCTCACCCTCAGATTTGTTGTATCCCTTGCCGTCGTCATTGGGCTCATCTGGGGCCTAGCGCGGGTCAAGAAGCGTGTTAGCCCCAAGGGCGCCGGCACCATCAATTTGGTTTCAAAGGTGCCGGTCAGCAAGAAGGGCAGCCTGCTCCTCGTTGAGGTTGGTGGCAAGACCATGATGCTCGGCGCGACGGATACCAGCATCACGTTACTTAGTGTTATAGACACTGCAGCTGACATCGAAGAAGGCAAGGAAGACAGAAGGCCGGTATCCCTGGACTCACTGCTAGATGAACAGCTCGAGTCGGGGCTGATGCTGGACCCAGATCTTCAGTATCCAGATCTTCAGTATCCAGATCTTCAGTACCCAGATCTTCAGTACCCAGATCTTCAGTACCCAGATCTTCAGTACCCAGATAGCAAAGAAGTAGCTGCATTGCACCGTCCCACGGGCGAAGGCCGCCTGGCCGGATCCGTCCTCTCGCCAACCACTTGGCGCCAACTGACCGAGGTCCTGCGCGAGAAGACTGTTCGCTCATGATGCGGTGGCTGCGTTTTGGCCTGACCCTACTTGCCGGAACCTTCACCACGGCGGTTATCGGTATTGCGCTCGCAACGCCGGCCCAGGCGGTCACAATCGAGTTGCCCGACCTCACGAGTGGCGAAGGCCCAACGAGTGCAATCGTGTTGCTGCTCACCCTTACCGTGTTGGCTGTCGCGCCAGCTCTACTCCTTTTAACTACGAGTTTCACGAAGATCATCGTGGTTCTGTCACTTACCCGCAATGCGCTGGGCTTACAAGGTATCCCGCCGAATCAGGTACTTGCTGGGTTGGCGATCTTTCTGAGCTTCTTCGTGATGTCGCCAGTTTTCGGTGTGATAAACACCGATGCCCTCCAGCCCTATCTGGACGGTTCTATCACCTTCGGTCAGGCTTTCGATATCGGCAGAATCCCCCTCGAGACTTTCATGCTCGCACAAACCCGCCCAGAAGAACTGGCCCTAATGGTGCAGGTATCGCAAGAGCCACCGCCTGCAACACCAAGTGATGTCTCGCTTACCACCTTGGTCCCGGCCTTCATCCTCTCAGAGCTGCGGGCTGCATTCATCATCGGTTTCGTGATCTTTTTGCCGTTCCTCATCATCGACATGGTCGTGAGCTCGGGACTGATGTCGGTCGGCATGATCATGCTCCCGCCTGTTTTAGTCTCGCTCCCCTTCAAGCTCTTGCTCTTCGTCCTCGTCGATGGCTGGACATTGATCGTCACGGCGCTCGTCGGCAGTTATGGATAGGTGACTAGATGTCTGAATCAAATGTCGTCGAATTAAGTACCCAACTGATGTGGACCGCGGCCTTACTCGCGGCCCCGATCCTTCTAACCGCGTTAATTGTTGGATTGGCCGTTTCACTGTTTCAGGGCCTTACCAGTTTGCAAGATCAGACCCTGTCATTTGTGCCAAAGATCATTGCCGTCGGAATCGCTCTGGTGATCGCAGCGAGTTGGATGGTTCAGACACTGTTGTCATTCACCGTCAACGCATTCGCCATGATTCCGGACCTGCTCCGGTGAGGACCCAAGGTGTTTGACCTTGGAATCAGCACGGAGCAGATCATGGGCTTCCTGCTGGTCTTTGCGCGAGTCGGCGCCTGGGTTTGGCTGACCCCTCCGTTCGGGGGAGGATTCCTGCCCCCTCTCGTTCGCGTCATGGCTGGGTTGGCTTTCGCTCTTCCGATGACCCCTGCGGCCATTGCTGCATCGGGTGGGATCTCCCTAGAGCCGGTTGATCTGCTGCTTCAATTTGCCCTGCAGATCGTGATCGGAGTAGCCCTCGGGTTGGTTTGCCTGATCCTGCTCTCGGCCGTGCAAGCAGCCGGTGCACTCATTGACGTCGCGAGTGGATTTTCGCTAGCGGCTGCCTACGATCCAATGATGCAGCAGCAGTCTGCAGTGATCAGCAAGGCTTATCAACTCATCGCAGGTGTCCTCATCCTGGTCTCCGGCGGGTACCTCATCCTCTTCGCTGGATTTTCCAAGACTTTCGAAGTACTCCCAATAGGTAACGGCCTCAGTACCGCCGCTACGGCAACGACTTTGACGGAGGCACTCAGTGTGTTCTTTGTCGCCGTCCTACAGATTGCCGGACCCATCGTCGCCGTGCTGCTCTTGGCGGATATCGGCCTTGGGCTGCTCACTCGAGTGGCTCCCACCATCAATATCTTCGTGCTGAGCTTCCCCGTCAAGATCGGTCTTACCTTGCTGTTGGTTGGTATTGCGCTCCCACAGCTCACCCCGGTTATTGCAGGGCTGACGGACTCCTCGGTCGACGCCATGCGGGGAATCGTGGGTAGGTGACATGGCTGAGTCATCGAGTAAAACCGAAAAACCGACCCCGAAGAAACTCAAGGATGGAATCAAGCAGGGCCAGGTTGCACGAACCGCCGATCTAGCCGCATGGACCGGGCTCCTAGCACTGACCTTGGTCCTACCTTTAATGGTTGAGCAATTAACTGTTCAACTTGAGGCACTGCTCAAGATGATTCCGGAAATTGCCCGGCAGCCAAGCCCGGAGCTACTCGGTGATATCGCACTGCCGGCGACCTTGACCATGGCACTGCTAGTAGTGCCATTTTTCCTAGCGATCTTGGTTGTCACTCAAATCTCGGGCTGGATTCAAGGTGGTGCCCGCCCGTACCTTTCCCGGATTGCGCCAAAGGGCCGAAAGATCAGTCCACAGCAGGGCGCGAAGCGGATATTTGGAACCCAAGGACTGTGGGAGTTGGCCAAACAGATTCTAAAGACATCCGCGATCGGCTTGGTGCTCTGGCTCGTCATTAGCCGAACCGTGCAAATAATCTTTGGCTCGGGCCTGCTACCGCTGTCGACACTCGCCTCAACAACCGCCGCCGAGGGTATCCGGCTGGTCCAGATTGTCATCGCCACCGGGCTGCTGATCGCGATTGCCGACTACTTCGTGAGCCGCCAGAAAGTGCGTAAACAGTTGATGATGTCCACGCAGGAGGTCAAGGAGGAGTTTCGGCAGTCAGAGGGTGATCCCCTATTAAGAGCCATCATCCGGCGCCGCGCATTAGAGGCCTCCAGAAATCGAATGATGGCCGACGTGGCATTCGCCGACGCGGTTTTAGTTAACCCGACGCACGTGGCCGTGGCCATCAAGTACACCAAGCACCTAGGCGCTCCCCGGGTGGTGGCCAAGGGGGCGGGGGTAATTGCCGCCCGAATCCGCGAGATCGCAACCGAAAACCGGGTGCCTCTGGTGGAAGACATCCCCTTGGCTCGGACTTTGTATCGAAGTTGTGAGGTGGGCACCGAGATCCCACCTGAGCTGTTCACCGCCGTCGCCCGGGTGCTGGCCTTCGTGATAAATCTGAAGCGGCGGGGCGTACATGCGGGCCTGCACCATGCCCGTGAAGTGGATCTCACTATTCCGGTCTAGAAATTCATTAAGTCCGGCAAGTCGCTGCCGATGAGGTAGTTGCCAGGACGGCAGGTATACCCATGGATGGTTTTCCCAAGGGCAGGGGCGTCCGTGCGCAAGATTCGCTGGTCACAGTTGGCGATTCCTATTGCGGTGATCTTGGTGATCGTGATGTTGATCATCCCGCTGCCCCCGGTGATCCTTGACCTCCTGATTACCTTCAATATTGCATCATCCCTTGTCATCTTGCTCACTGCGATTTATATCCGCAAACCCCTAGACTTCGCCACCTTCCCCGCCCTCTTGCTGATTGCAACGCTCTTCCGGCTCGGCCTGAATGTGAGCGTTACCCGCCAGGTATTGGTCAATGGCTACGCGGGTGAAGTCGTGGAGGCATTCGGCAGTTTCGTGATCGGCGGCTCCCTGATCGTTGGCCTCGTCATCTTCCTCATCCTCATTGTCATCCAGTTCGTCGTTGTCACAAAGGGTGCAGAGCGGGTTGCTGAGGTCGGCGCTCGATTTACCTTGGACGCGATGCCCGGCAAGCAGATGGCGATCGATGCCGACCTAAATGCCGGACTCATTGATGACGATGAGGCTCGTCGTAGGCGCGCAGAAGTGGCGGCAGAGGCCGACTTCTACGGTGCGATGGACGGTGGCTCGAAGTTCGTCAAAGGTGATGCGATCGCTGCCATCTTCATTACACTCATCAACCTCTTCGGCGGCATCGCAATTGGTCTCACCCAAAAGGGGATGAGCTTCACGGAGGCGATCGATACCTACAGCCTCCTAACCGTCGGTGACGGCCTGACGGCGCAGATCCCAGCACTTATGCTCGCGGTCGCAACCGGACTTATGGTTACTCGGGCCGCATCCGATGGTGACATGTCCTCGGATGTCATCGCGCAATTAAAGGGTCAGCGCCGCACGCTGATCATCGCCGGCGCCGGCATAGCGGCACTTGCCATCATTCCCGGCATGCCCGCCCTGCCATTTCTGGTGGTCGGTGGTGGGCTAATGCTGATTGGCCGGCGGCTGGCTCGCACGGCAGCGTCAACGGATAAGAAAGCCCTTGAGGCACCGGGCGCGCTAGCCGCATTAACCGCGGGCAAGCCGCTGCCCGACAGTCCCGAGGCCATCGTTAAAGACTTGCAGGTTGATGCACTCGAGCTTGGCCTCAGTTACGACATCATCGACCTGGTTGATCCCAATGTTGGTGGGGATCTGCTAATCCGCGTGAAGGCATTGCGCCGCAAACTTGCTATGGAGCTCGGCCTGGTACTTCCGACGGTTCGCACGCGGGACGACACCGACCTGCCCCTTGCTACATATCGGATTCGGTTGCACGGGGTAGAGGTGGCACGCGGCCAAGCACCCCCCGGACATGTACTCGTCATCGGTGACAACATCGAGTCACTTCCGGGTGATGAAACCAAGGAACCGGTATTCGGCCTCGATGCTCGGTGGGTTCCCGTTGCCTTCCAGCGTCAAGCCGAACTAATGGGTGCAACGGTCATCGACCGAGCCTCCATTGTGACTACCCACCTTGCTGAGACAGTGCGCAAGCACGCGGCCGAACTCCTCTCCAGAGAGGATGTAAAGCTGTTGGTCGATTCGTTGCGTCAGAGCCACCCATCTGTTGTCGAAGAGTTGACCCCTGCTCAAGCCACACTCGGAGAAATCCAGCAGGTACTTCAGGGCTTGCTACGCGAGCGGGTAGCAATCAGGGATCTCGCGCGCATATTCGAGGCAATGTCAGCCTGTATTCGCACCGGCCATAAGGGCACAGAAGCCCTCGTCGAGGCGGCTCGGGAGGTACTGGGGTCGGCAATCAGTTCGCGATCGGCGATGGATGGAGTGCTCCACGTCATCACCTTGGACCCTGGCTTCGAACAAAGCCTGCTTTCCTCGTCCCGGGCCGGGCAGGAGGGTCAGGTGCTGGCCATCGACGCAACTGTTCTCTCCCGAATGAGTTCTGACATCGCACGCCTAGTCAATGTGGCCGAAGAGACAGGTATCTCGCCCGTGCTCATCTGCGCGAGTCAACTCCGGGCCCCGCTGTACCGCCAACTACGGCACGAATTCCCAAGACTTCCCATTCTTTCGTACTCAGAACTGGGCGGACCAATTGATATCCAGACAGTAGGGGCGGTGGGTAGTGAGCCTGCGAATGTTGCTTGAGGGACCAGACCTCAGGGGAATATTACGTGAGATTGAATCCAACTACGGCCGTGACTTCAAGGTCATCCAGGCCGAACAGGTTCGTTCGGGCGGCATTGGCGGCTTCTTCGCCAAGCAGCACTATGAGGTCACCATCGAGATTGTTGACCCTCGGCTTGCAGCCGGTATTGCCGCGCAACCTGTTACCGCAGGTATGTCCCTGAGCGAGATCTCCACCCGAAGTCAAAACGATCAGGCGGCGGCGTCAGCACAGGAGTGGGCTCGGGATCTACTCGAGCAGGCAAGGGCCCTAAATTCCGAGAATTTCGGAGATATCTCGGGCGCGGGTGCAGATCCCGTCGGCCTTGATGAACTCACCGACCCTAACGCCAGCGGTTTGGGCACCGGAAACGAGTCGCCCATCAAGAAACAGGGTTTCCGGTTGCGGCTGCGTAATAAGCGCGCCGCAAAAAAACGTGCGAAGCGCCCAAGCCGGACTGCACCGGCGAGCCCGGAACAGCAGTCGAGGCTGCGTGACCTACTTACTCAATCACCACTAATCGAAGAGACCCCTGTCAGCGATCAACTGTCCCCGGCTGATCGACTAGTTGCAGCTATGGATTTCGAAGAACCAGCGCTTCCCATAACCGTTCCGGTGATCGTGCAGGAGGAACTACCCCCGCCCGTGCCGGTCGTTGAAGTCATTTCAACTCCTGAATTACCCGAGCCAGCCGTGGTAGCCAGCGGTAACGACGAGGAGCATTGGCGAACCCAGATCAGCGATGAAATCAGGGCACAGCGCAACAAGGTAGAGCGGTTTTACAGCAAGCGCGGCACGTTAGGCCCCGATGAGGCCAGGTTGCTCCAGGTCTTTACCGTCGCCGAGACTATTGCCCGTAGTGCACCACCGGTCCGCATGAAAACCGCCAGTGTGCCCAGCGAGCGTCCGCGAAGCAACCGCGTTGTGCCGGCGCCGGATGTAGAACCAATACAAGAACCGGTAGAAGTAGTACAACCACCTAAAGCAGTGGAGCCAAAAGTTAGAGCAACCGCCAAGCCAGCAGCATTCGCCATAAAGTTTCAGGCGCCGGAGCTAGCTGATCAGGAGACTGCGGCACGTCAAGGTGATCTCAGCCAATTTGACCCGATCCAAATTGTTCTGAGACCAGCTACTAAAAAACTACCGCTATCTCGAATACCTGTTGGCGTACCACTTGATGTGGACGATGTACTAGTACTGGTTGGGGATGCTCAAGAGGCCTACGAGCAAGCCTGCGCCATCAACGAGCTATGCGGCCGTGCAGAAATTTCGATCTTAGCCATCGCACCCGCAGGTGTGTCGGTTGTCGGATTGGCTCCGGCGCAACACTTCCAGTACTCAGGGGCCGACCAAGTCCTTGATCTGGTAAACCGGCAGCAGATGCCCACCATCGTCATCGTGCATTCGCCCTTCCCAATGGGCACCAATGATCTCGATCGGGTCCGCATCGTCAAGGCCGTCGAGGCGCTGAAGGCTGATCATGTCTGGGCAGTGGTAGATGCATGTCGCACTGTCGCTTCGCTAAGCCGTTGGACCCAATGCTTTGGAAACATCTCAGCTGTGATGGTCGTTAACCAACTGGAGTCAACAAATCCGGGCGCCCTTAAGGCTCTAGGCATCCCGATCGTATTTCGAGATGGCTTGCCGTGCGAGGACGCTGCTGTTAGGGATCAGGGCCCGGAGACCTTTCCCTCAGCTGAGCAGATTGGTAACCTAGCGCTCTGATGATTGCTCTACTGCCCCTTTCGATGGTGATCTCGTTGATCTTCAACGCGGGTGCTTTCATTAATGCGTTTCAGGATCCAGATGTAGACCTCTTCGCGGTATTGGTCCAGTTCCTATTGATAACACTGATGATCACTGTAATTTTGAACATCGGAAATCGCATCCTCGCCCACTATCTGGCCCATCCCAAGATTGATCTAGTCCCAAGCGAATTGGCGGCGCACCGGGCTAAAAACATGGCCGAAGGTGAATCCTCCGAGGACTCCGGATCCCTGCCCGCTGGGCTCAAGGCGATCGAACCTAGTTCCTAGTTCCTGGGTTCCCGATTCGCAGGAGATGGCCCGATAGACTGGGGGCCTTCCAAGCCTAAAACTTGGGACCTCGACTAGCAATGGAGTGCCCGTGGCCCGCGTCGTCGTCGACGTCATGCTTAAACCTGAAATTCTGGATCCCCAAGGCCGAGCGGTAGCCGGCTCATTGCGCCGGCTAGGGCTGACCGGTGTCACTGACGTACGACAGGGCAAACAGTTCATCATCGATCTGGACGGTGTGGTCGAGGGTGCGCGCCTCGAGCTTATTGAAACCCTGGCGGCGGAGTTACTGAGTAACCCGGTTATCGAAGACTACAAACTTCAGGTAATCGAGGACCCCGCATGAGTTTACGGGTTGGTGTTGTTACCTTCCCCGGTTCACTCGATGATCGTGATGCAGCGCGAGCTGTCCGCATTGCAGGTGGTGAGGCAGTTTCCTTATGGCATGGCGATGCTGATCTAAAGAAGGTCGACGCGGTTGTGCTTCCAGGTGGATTCTCCTATGGCGATTACTTGCGCTGTGGAGCTATCGCACGCTTTGCACCGGTGATGAATTCAGTCGTTGAACGAGCAAATGCGGGCATGCCCGTTTTGGGCATCTGTAATGGCTTCCAAATTCTGTGTGAGTCACATCTACTCCCGGGGGCGCTAACGCGCAATGACTCTTTGCACTTTATGTGCCGAGACCAGCGCCTTCGCATCGAAAACTCAAGTTCATCTTGGACTTCCGACTTTATGGCGGGTCAAGAAATAGTGATCCCGCTGAAGAACGGCGAAGGTGGTTACGTTGCCGACGAGCGAACCCTTGATGCACTTGAAGCTGAAGGCCGCGTGGTTGCACGTTATCTTGACATGAATCCAAACGGTAGCCGACGTGATATTGCTGGCATTTGTAATGAACGTGGCAACGTCGTGGGCTTGATGCCGCACCCAGAGCACGCGGTTGAGTCACTCACCGGCCCTACCACCGACGGCATCCCATTTTTCACCAGCGTCTTGAAATCACTGGTTAATGCATGAGCATTGACACCGTAGCCACGGCCGAGATTTCACCTGAGCATTCGCAACCTTTTGCTGAGTTAGGTTTGAAACACGATGAATATCAGCAGATTCGCGACATCCTGGGGCGCCGGCCTACCTCATCTGAACTTGCCATGTACTCGGTCATGTGGAGTGAGCACTGCTCCTACAAATCATCGAAAGTTCATCTTCGCCAGTTCGGTGAGAAAGCACCCAAGACAGACGTGCTCTTGGTAGGTATTGGTGAAAACGCCGGTGTTGTAGATATCGGTGATGGTTGGGCTGTCACTTTCAAAGTCGAGAGCCACAACCACCCGTCCTATGTCGAGCCCTACCAAGGTGCCGCAACCGGCATCGGTGGGATTGTCCGCGACATCATGTCGATGGGTGCGCGCCCGCTCGCGGTCATGGACCCACTACGTTTTGGTCCGGCCGATGCCCCAGACACCAAGCGGGTGCTACCGGGCATCGTGGCCGGCATCGGCGGTTACGGTAATTGTTTAGGCCTACCAAATATTGGGGGCGAGATCGTCTTTGATGCCTCGTACAGCGGTAACCCATTAGTAAACGCCTTATGTGTTGGGGCAATGAAACATGAAGATATCCATCTTGCCAGTGCAAAAGGTGTCGGCAACTTAGTCGTTCTATACGGGGCCCGCACCGGTGGTGATGGCATCGGCGGTGTTTCGGTTCTCGCCTCAGAAACTTTTAGTGATGGTGGGCCCACGAAGCGACCGAGTGTGCAAGTTGGAGATCCCTTCATGGAGAAGTTGCTAATTGAGGCAACCCTTGAGGTGCTACAAGCTGGGCTTGTTGAAGGTATCCAAGACCTAGGTGGTGCCGGTATCTCATGTGCCACGAGCGAACTCGCTTCAAATGGTGAAGGTGGCATGCATGTTTGGCTTGATCGTGTGCTTTTGCGCGATGAGACTTTGTCACCCGAAGAGATTTTGATGAGTGAGTCGCAGGAGCGAATGTGTGCAATAGTGCGCCCTGATCGCCTTGTTGAATTTATGGAACGTTGCGCGAAGTGGGAAGTCGAAGCAGTAGTTATTGGTGAGGTAAATGCAACCGGCCGACTAACCGTGGATTGGCACGGTGAGCGCATTGTCGACGTGCCGCCGCGTACCGTCGCCCATGAAGGCCCGGTTTATGAACGGCCATACCACCGCCCACCTTGGATGGATGCACTGCAAGCCGACACCACAGATCACCTCGAGCGCCCATCAAGTGCAGAGGAGCTGAAAGCGACCCTCCTCGCAATGGTTGCTGCGCCAAACTTGGCATCTAAGTCTTGGGTTACCTCGCAATATGACCGCTATGTGTTAGGTAACACGGTACTAGCGCAGCCCGAGGATGCGGGCATGATCCGCATCGACGAAGTTACCGGCCTCGGGGTAGCACTTGCAACTGATTGCAATGGTCGTTTCACGAAACTAGATCCATACGCGGGGGCTCAGCTTGCTTTGTCGGAGGCTTACCGCAATGTGGCAGCCTCGGGTGCGAAGCCCCTTGCGGTGACAAACTGTTTGAACTTTGGCTCACCCGAGGATCCAGAAGTAATGTGGCAATTTGCTGAGGCGACCCGGGGGCTCGCAGATGGCTGCTTGCAACTGGGCACTCCGGTCACCGGTGGCAATGTCTCGTTCTATAACCAAACCGGTGATAGGCCGATCTTGCCGACCCCGGTTGTCGGCGTGCTGGGTGTCATCCGCGACGTCGCAATGCGCACTTCAATCACGTGGGGTGCTGCCGGCGATTACATCTACCTACTCGGTGACACCAAAGATGAGTTCGGTGGCAGTGAGTGGGCAAATCATGTACACGGCCACCTTGGTGGGTTACCGCCGAAAGTTGATCTTGACCGGGAGCGGGCCTTGGGCGAAGTTTTGGTTTCTGGCTCGATGGATTCAATATTGGTCGCCGCTCATGATGTTTCTGACGGTGGGGCCGCGCAGGTCTTAGTTGAAATGGCACTGCGCGCCGGCACCGGTGCCACGATCGCCGTTCCTCCCGCATTGGATCCATTTGTCTTCATGTTTTCCGAGTCGGCGGGGCGGGCGGTAGTCGTGGTAAACCCAATTGACGCCGGCCGACTGACCGCGTTATGTGAGAAAACAGGGGTCCCGCTCACTGCGATCGGCGCCGTCTCGGATGACGACAACTTGGTTTTCGCTGACCTGTTCACGGTCTCACTTGGCGATCTAAGGCGCGAGCATGAACGCACCCTGCCCGAACTTTTCGGCTAACTAGATGGTGGCTCCTCCGAGTTCAATCGCCGAAGTGCTGGCCATGTTTGCGCGCGGGGAGGAGCCGGTGGCAGCGGCGGTCAAGGCCGCGGTTAAAGACTCACTAGCCGCTTTGATCCAAGCTGCGCCCGGGCGCAGTGTTGAGGTGCGAATTCCGCCATACGCGGCGGTGCAAGCGATACCTGGTCGCACGCACCGACGCGGTACCCCTTCTGCCGTTGTTGAGACTGATGCACGAACCTGGCTGGAATTATGTGTTGGTAAGTCCAATTGGGCGGAGGCCAGCAAATTAGTTCGGGCCAGTGGCGAGCGGTCGGATTTGTCACCGTGGCTGCCCCTATTCGATAAATAATTCTGACCCTCGAATAGCTGCGCGCCTACGGTCGGAGGAGGCCTGAAAATCGCGTAGGCTGGCTTCGTGGCCCGCGGTGATGGACTCCTTTCACATGATCTCCTCCCGGGTGAAAAGGGACCCCAAGACGCCTGTGGTGTTTTCGGCGTTTGGGCACCCGGTGATGAAGTTGCCAAACTCACCTACTTCGGACTTTATGCCTTACAGCACCGGGGCCAAGAGTCAGCAGGCATGGCGGTTAGTGATGGCAGCCAGATTCTCGTATACAAAGACATGGGCCTGGTGTCCCAAGTTTTCACCGAGGCGAATCTTGAGTCAATGCGCGGGCACGTAGCCATTGGCCACACACGTTATTCAACGACCGGCGCCAGTATTTGGGAGAACGCGCAACCAACATTTCGTGCTACCGCAACCGGGCACCTAGCCCTTGGCCACAACGGAAACATCACCAATATTGCCGCGCTTCGTCGTCGGTTATTGGCACGATCCCGTGAATCAGGTGAGTTACCACTTGATAATCCGATCGCGACATCGAGCGACACTGACGTATTAACCGCCTTGCTTGCATCACATCCGGATTTAAGTGTGATGGCGGCGGCAATGGAAGAACTGCCGCACGTTAAAGGCGCATTCTCGCTGGTGTTCATGGATGACGATGCTTTATACGGCGCACGTGACCCGCAAGGGATCCGTCCACTTTCTCTCGGCCGGCTAGAACGCGGTTGGGTATTGGCGAGTGAGACCGCAGCCCTAGACATCATCGGAGCCTCGTTCGTCCGCGAGATTGAACCAGGCGAGATTATTGTTATAGACGACCAAGGGGTGCGCTCGGAGCGATTTGCCGAAGCCGACCCCAAGGGATGCTTATTCGAATACGTTTATCTTGCCCGCCCGGATACCACCATTGCGGGCCGAAGCATTCAGGCAACGCGAGTTGAAACCGGGCGCATTCTCGCCCGCGAGCATCCAATTGAAGCCGATCTGGTTATCCCGGTACCAGAGTCTGGGCGTTATGCCGCAATTGGTTACGCCCAAGAGTCAGGCATACCGTTTTCTGAGGGACTAGTTAAAAACGCCTATGTGGGGCGCACGTTTATTCAGCCCTCACAATCCATTCGTCAACTAGGTATTCGACTTAAACTGAATCCGCTGCGCGAGGTTATTGGCGGGCAGCGACTCATCGTGGTTGATGATTCAATTGTGCGGGGTAATACCCAACGGGCTTTGGTTCGCATGTTGCGCGAAGCAGGTGCGCGAGAAGTCCATGTGCGTATTTCTAGCCCACCGGTCGAGTGGCCCTGCTTCTACGGGATTGATTTTGCTAGCAGATCAGAGTTGGTGGCGAACGGGTTAACGGTTGAGCAGATCTGCCGGTCGATTGGCGCTGATTCACTTGGCTACGTATCCCTTGACGCCTTAATTGAGGCTACGACTATCCCCAAGGAGAAACTGTGTCGAGCCTGTTTCGATGGGATCTATCCGGTTGAGTTACCCGAAGCACAGTTCTTAGGTAAGCAGCTATTTGAAGGTATTGAGCGACGCGCACTTGATGGCACTTTTGATATTGAGGGCGTCAACACCATGGTCGGCGGCGGCGCCGGCGATGCGCTGGAAAGGCCATGACGGGCGCCTCATACGCGGCTGCTGGAGTTGATGTTGAAGCCGGGGAGCGCGCTGTTGCTTTAATGCGGGCTTCGGTAAAGGCGGCTCAGCGGCCGGAGACGGTCGGAGACTTCGGGGGATTCGCCGGGCTCTTTGATGCATCAGCGCTAACCAAATATCGCAAGCCACTACTTGCTACATCTACCGACGGAGTGGGTACCAAAGTTGCGGTTGCCCGCGCGATGGATTTGCACGACACCATCGGGATTGATCTGGTAGCCATGGTTGTCGATGATCTAGTTGTTGTTGGCGCCGAACCCCTTTTTCTAACGGATTACATTGCGACAGGCGCGGTGGTGCCAGAACGCATTGCGGCGATTGTGGCCGGTATTGCAACAGGGTGTCAGTTAGCCGGGTGCGCTTTACTTGGCGGCGAGACCGCGGAGCACCCGGGCTTAATGGCCCCTGATGAGTATGACGTTGCCGGTGCAGCAACCGGAGTAGTAGAAGCCGATGCATTACTTGGCCCTGACAGAGTGGCGGCGGGTGATGTAGTGGTGGCCATGGGGGCATCCGGCCTGCACTCAAATGGATATTCACTCGCGCGATATGTGCTCTTAGGTGACAAAGGTCCTGGCTTGCACACCTACCTGCCGGAGATTGATCGCACGGTGGGCGAGGAGTTACTTGAGCCGACTCGCATCTATGCGAAAGATTGCCTGGCGCTCATTGAAGCGGTGACCGTGCACGGTTTCAGCCACATCACCGGTGGCGGGCTAGCCGCCAATATTGCTCGGGTGCTGCCCGCACACCTGGCCGCAGAGATCGATCGAAGCACTTGGTCGCCGCTGCCAGTCTTCAACTTGATTCGCCAATTAGGTGCAGTTGATCAACTTGAACTTGAGCGCACATTGAATATGGGGATCGGCATGGTCGCGATTCTGCCTGCTGGAGAAGCGCAAAACGCAATTGATTTGCTAGCGGCCCGAGGGGTTAGCGCATGGGTTTGTGGCGTGGTGCGCGCTCGCGGGGATGGCGAGGTGGGCGACTCTGCTGGCAAAGGCGGCGGCGGCGGCGCGGTAATGCTGGTCGGCCAGCACTAACGTCCGAGAGCTAGTCGGCTGGTTCGTCGTAATATTTAGCGTAGGGGTCGTCCTCAATCGGATCACCCAACGCATCGACAGCTTCCGATGGTGGTTGCTCGACGTGATTGCCTGCACTGCCGGCCAACTCTGCTTGCAGCCGATCAAAATCGGTCTGTGGCCCGCCGTACTTCAATTCACGGGCAACCTTGGTTTGCTTGGCTTTTGCCCGGCCGCGCCCCATGGCTCGACCCCCTCATCCGGGGCAAGTGCCCCAGTCGTGTGGACGGAAATTGCTGCTGCGACCGGGATTACCGACCCGCTTAGCGTGCCCTAAGACTACCTGCTGCCCGGCTGCCGCGAGCACACCGGTGGTGCACTTTTTCCTCGGCTTACGCCAGAGCATTGCCCAAACCTGCTCATGGCGTGGCGTTCCCGCTCTTTAATCGGGGCAATTCACCAGAAATATGGTCGAATTGCCCGTTTTTGCTTGCTGCCCGGGTGCGTGGGTGGAACAGTAGGGACGTTCGGTCTCGAAAGGTAAGCCGAGTTGAGCGCTATGCGGGAGGTGCAAGTGTCTGGACGTAGCCCGGAGATGGAGCAATTGCTCACGCCAGCTGAAGTTGCGGCGCTTTTTAGAGTCGATCCCAAGACGGTCACGCGCTGGGCTAAAGCTGGCAAGTTGACTTGCATAAGAACCCTTGGTGGCCATCGCCGGTATCGGGCCGGCGAGGTGCAGGCGCTCCTTGAAATACAAGGACCCACGCGCCCGGTCCAGTAACTGTCAACAAATCTATGGCAATGACGTTTATGGCCACCATCAGTAGGGTGGTGGTACCAAGTGCGGTAGAGCTCCGCCTGTTAGCCAACACGCTCCCAGCCGCGTTTTACCGGGCGACTTCCCGGATCATGCGGGCCACGCTCGCGGTAAACAACGTAAGGGCGAAAGAGATATTGCACCGGCGCGCTGAATGCATGCACTAATCGGGTAAAAGGCCAGATTAGAAATAGCAGCATGCCGGCGACTGCGTGAATCTGGAATGAAGAAGGTGCTTCCGCCATCAATTGTGGTTGCGGGTTCATCAAGAAGATACTTCGAAACCACGGAGATACTGTCTCCCGGTAGTTATAGCCATCACCAATTATTCCTGATCCGACAAGTGTTGTTAACAGACCAAGGCAGATGGCGGCTGTCAAAAAGATATACATCGTCTTGTCGTTCTTAGTGGTCGCTGCAAATACAGCACCGTTTGTTCGGCGGCGATAGATAAGTAGGGAGATTCCGAACAGGGTGCAGGCGCCTGACACTGCACCTAGGCCAACGGCCATTACATGGTAGGAATCTTCACTCAGCCCTGCCGCATTGGTCCAATTCTCAGGAATTAGCAGCCCCATGATGTGACCGCCGAGGACCGCCAAGATGCCAAGGTGGAAAAGTGGGCTTGCAATACGAATAACCTTACGTTCATAGAGTTGGCTCGACCTAGTGGTCCAGCCAAACTTGTCATATTTGTAGCGCCAGAACATGCCGGTCGCGAAGACGGCAATTGTTAAGTAGGGAAGCGCTACCCACAACAAAATGTCAGTGGAGTTCATCGTCGGCCGCCAATCGGGTCAAGGGTGACAAACACCGGGAAAGGCTCCAAGCCAACTTCTTCCGCTGGAGGTCCTTGGGCAGCTAGTTGAATGATTCTGTCTTGAATTTCGCTGGTCACCTGCGGAAGTGTGGCGACAATCGCGTCGAGGACGTGTGAGTAGGGCGAATCTAACTGCTCGAGAGCATCACGAAGTAAGTGAATCGGGCCACTATGTTCAGCGAGTAACGCGTTACCCGTCAATTGGTCGCCAATTGCGGCAAACTCCAAAACCACGCACAGGTGATCAGGCAATTCGCGGCTGCCGGAGTCGAATCCAGCGGCAAGGTAGGCCTGCTTGAATCGAAGGATTGCCTGCCCTCGATTACGAGTATCTCCATCTGTCCAATAGGTGAGGTAAGGGGAAGCTTTCCGTTTCATGTCGAAGGTAGCTACAAAGTCGGCCTGAATTTCAATCAGCGGTGTGCTTGAAAGGTGATCGAGGAATGCCTTCAGCGGCATACCTGTCTGAGCCGGTAAGGAGTTAACGGCTACTGCGATTTCATCGAGGTGCTCAAAAAGTTCTTCATCTGGATACCAAAGTAGCCAGGAGGCCGCCAATCTTGCGGCCGCCGTATCTTGCGGATTCTGATTAGTCATTAGTAGTTCCATTGCCGTGCCAATTTTGCAGGTTCATACGGACGTCATCTAAGGGAATGAGAACTTCAGATGTTTGGCGAACCTTTAATGCATGAAATGTTTCAACGGCAACTGGAACCGGTCGGCTCGAGGCAGCTCCGAATGGGCCAGGTTTATATTGACCAGGGCCACCAGAAACATCGAGCGAGCAGGCAAGTTCTTCCAGATCGCGTGCTGTTTCCGCGTGTGCTTTAGGGATTACGTAGCGGTCCTCATATTTTGCGATGGCTAAAAGTCGATACAGGTTGTAGATCATTTCCTCAGACATGCCCACTGCGGCCGGGATTTCTGGACGGGGTTCACGACCCAGATTTACATCGCGCATGTATGAGCGCATTGCTGCCAGGATTTTCAGTGACCGGCTTACCGGGGCCGGATCTCCGGCGGTGAACAACTCTGCGAGATATTCGATAGGTATTCGCAATGCTTCGAGCGCGCCGAAAAGATTTCCGGCTTCTTCAGCGTCATTTCCCGTCTCCCGCAACGCATCGACTACAGGTGAAAGCGGTGGGATGTACCAAACCATTGGCATGGTCCGGTACTCGGGATGTAATGGCAATGCAACCTTGTACACCTTTGCTAACTTGTAGACCGGGGAATTCATAGCTGCCTCGAGCCAATCTTGAGGGATACCGTCACGAAGTGCCTGTGCTTGCACAATGGGATCGTTCGGATCGAGCAACAAATCAAGTTGTGCTTGAAGTAGATCGTGTTCATTTTCAGTCGCAGCTGCTGCGCTCACGCCATCGGCGTCGTAAAGAAAAAGTCCCAGGTATCGCAAACGTCCGACACAGGTCTCCGAACAAACTGTTGGTAGGCCGACTTCTAGGCGTGGGTAACAAAGGGTGCACTTCTCGGCTTTACCGGTGCTGTGGTTGAAGTAAACTTTCTTATAAGGACATCCCGATACGCACATGCGCCAACCGCGACAGGCGTCCTGATCGACGAGAACAATTCCATCCTCGGCGCGCTTGTACATTGCTCCGGAGGGGCAGGCTGCCACGCATGCCGGGTTAAGGCAGTGTTCGCAAATGCGCGGCAAGTAGAACATGAAGGCCTGCTCAAATTCCAACTTGACCCGGTCGGTTACTTGATCGCGAATCTTTACTAGAACTGGGTCATGCGGTGCCAGTTCAGGGCCTCCAGCAAGGTCGTCATCCCAGTTTGCTGACCATTCGATCTTCATTGGCTTACCGGTGATCAGTGATTTCGGCCGTGCCACCGGAGTGTGTTCGCCTAACGGGGTTGAGATCAGCATGTCGTACTCGTAGGTCCAAGGCTCGTAGTAATCCTGAAGGGTGGGTAACTTCGGGTTACTGAATATCTGGAGTAGGCGCTTTACTCGACCTCCAGAGCGAAGCCGTAACTTTCCGCGCTTTAGCTCCCACCCGCCCTTCCACTTTTCCTGATCTTGATATGTGCGCGGATATCCTTGTCCTGGACGCGTCTCCACGTTGTTGAACCAGGCGTACTCAACGCCGGCTCGATTTGTCCAGGCCTGCTTGCAAGTCACTGAGCAGGTGTGGCAGCCAATGCACTTATCAAGGTTCATCACCATACCCATCTGGGCCATGATCTTCATTAGTACTGAACCTCCTGATTGCGGCGTCGAATGACGGTGATCTCATCACGTTGATTTCCTGTTGGGCCCAGATAGTTGAAGGCGAATGACAGTTGTGCGTAGCCGCCAACAAGGTGGGTTGGCTTAATCATGAGCCTGGTTAGTGAGTTATGAATGCCACCGCGTTTACCACTTAGTTCTGCTCGCGGTACATCGACAGTACGATCTTTTGCGTGGTACATGTAGACGGTGCCCTCTGGCATGCGGTGGGAGACTATGGCCCGTGCAACAACTACACCATTTCTGTTGTATGACTCGATCCACTCGTTATCCTTAACACCGATGGCGTCAGCATCCTGGGGGCTAATCCAGATTTCGGGCCCACCACGTGAAAGTGAAAGCATGAACAGGTTGTCTTGATATTCGGAGTGAATCGACCATTTTGAGTGTGGGGTTAGATAACGAACGGTGACTTCTTTACCGAATCCTGTCTGCTGGTTACCGTCTAGCCGGTGCAGATTTAGCGGTGGGCGGAATGTTGGCATATTTTCTCCAATTTCGCTCATCCAGTCGTGGTCTAAGAAGAAGTGCATGCGGCCGGTGAGTGTGTGCCAAGGCTTAAGGCGCTCGACATTTATCGCGAATGCCGTATAGCGGCGCCCGCCATGTTCGCTACCAGACCACTCGGGGCTCGTAATTACTGGCACCGGGCGTGCTTGAGTATCGGGAAAGGTAATTCGCTTTCCCTCGTTATCCAGTGCGAGGCCTGCGAGTTTTTGACCTGTGCGCTTTTCTAAGAAGCGAAAACCTTCAACTGCAAGACGGCCATTGGTCGTCCCGGAAAGCGCAAGAATGGTCTCGCAGGCGTGCACATCGGTGACGAGTGAGGGCCTACCCGCGGCGATTCCGTCTGGAATCACCCCATTGATGCGACCAAGTTCGCGGACTTCTTCGACTGGGCTAAACGCTACACCCTTCGTTACCATGCCAAGAGTTTCAGCAAGTGGCCCGAGGGCTGACATTTTGGAGCCGATCTCGGTGTAGTCACGCTTGACCACGACGAACTTAGGTGCAGTCTGGCCCGGGATTAGATCAACTTCACCGGTACGCCAATCTCTGACGATGCCGCCGGGGACAGCCATCTCATCTGGTGTGTCATGGAGCAGTGGAACTGTGACAAGATCTTTGCGAACCCCAAGATGGCCCCGTGCTACGTGTGAAACCTGCCGGCCAAGTTCTTGGAAGATGTCGTAGTCACTTTTAGTCTCCCAAGGTGGGTCGATTGCTGGGGTGAAGGCATGCACAAATGGGTGCATATCTGTTGAAGAAAGATCATGCTTTTCGTACCACGTAGCAGCAGGAAGCAAGACGTCACCGAAAAGCCCAGTGCTTGTCATCCGAAAATCGATGCTTACAAGTAGGTCTAGTTTGCCTTCCGGCGCCTCGTCATGCCAGATGACATCCTTTGGTCGTTCATCTTCAGGGGTCTCCTCGGCGCGCACCGAATTGTCAGTGCCGAGTAGGTGTCGAAGGAAGTACTCGTTACCTTTACTCGAAGACCCCAGCAGGTTTGCTCGCCATACAGTAAGAACGCGCGGCCAATTCTCCTTAGCGTCTGGGTCATCAATCGCAAACTTGAGTTCTCCACTCTTGAGTTGTTGCGCGACGTATTCAACTGGCTCTATTCCGAGGGATTCAGCCTCGTCCACTAAATCAAGAGGGTTGCGATCGAACTGTGGGTAAGAAGGCATCCACCCGGAGCGAGCCGATTGGGCAATGGTGTCGATCATTGTTTTACCTTTGAATAGGCCTTCGCCAAGTGGTGATGCGAGCAGGTCGGCTCCGAGGCGGTCGTAGCGCCATTGATTGGTCTGCACATACCAAAATCCGGTACCAATCATTTGCCTCGGTGGCCTTGACCAGTCAAGCCCGAAAGCTAATTGGGCCCAGCCGGTAACGGGGCGGCACTTTTCCTGCCCGACATAATGCGCCCACCCACCACCGTTCACTCCCTGTGTACCGGTCAGCGTTGTCAATGCCAAAAAGGTGCGATAGATGGTGTCGGAGTGGAACCAGTGATTGGTTCCTGCCCCCATGATGATCATGGAACGGCCGCCGGAGTCCTCGGCATTTTGGGCGAACTCCCGCCCAATGCGTTCGGCCATGGCAGCGGGAACGCCGGTAATTTCCTCTTGCCATGCTGGTGTGTAGGGCGCTGGATCCTCGTACCCTGTCGGCCAGTCGCCAGGCAATCCGTCTCGCCCGACGCCGTATTGCGCTAGCAATAGGTCAAAGACTGTAGTGACTAGTCGTTCACCTGTCGGGAGTGTGAGCCGAGCCGCGGGGACCCCTCGACGATGAACCCCGCCGCTCTCGCTATTTTCTTGACCCACGTCAAATCGCGGCAGTAGAACTTCAACAGGTTCGGTGTCGCTGGCGCCCTGAAATGAAAGTGTTGGGTCGATCCCTTCCAAATCAAGATTCCATTTCCCTATCCCGGTGTCGTTGAAACGGAATCCAAGGGATCCATTAGGCACATGCGGTAAACCAGTTGCGGAGTCAACCAGAACTGTTTTAAACGCAGCACCTTCAGCATCATCTCCAAGGTCAGCAGCGGTGACAAATTTGTCCGGTACCCAGGCTCCGTCTTTCTGCTTCAATGACACGAGGAAAGGAAGGTCACTGAATTTCTTTACGTAGTCAACGAAGCGCGGTACTTGGCGCTCGATGAAGAACTCTTTGAGAATGACATGACCCATCGCCATAGCAAGCGCGCCATCGGTTCCAGGGTGCGGAGCCATCCATTCGTCGGCGAACTTGGTGTTGTCGGCGTAGTCAGGGGAGACCGTAACAACTTTTTGGCCCCGGTATCTTGCCTCAGCCATGAAGTGTGCATCAGGTGTTCGAGTTACCGGAACATTAGATCCCCACATAATTAAGTACGAAGCATTCCACCAGTCGGCTGATTCCGGAACGTCTGTTTGATCTCCAAATACTTGTGGAGAAGCCACGGGTAGATCCGCGTACCAATCGTAAAACGAGAGCATAGAACCGCCGAGCAGGCTAATAAAGCGAGCCCCGGCTGCATGAGACGCCATCGACATAGCCGGGATTGGTGAAAATCCAAAGACTCTGTCAGGGCCATAATTTTTTATCGTGTGTACGTGCGCAGCGGCAATGAGTTCATTGACCTCGGCCCATGGTGCGCGTACAAGCCCGCCTTTACCTCGTGCTCGCTGGTACCGACTTCTCGTATCGGCGTTATTGACGACGGCAGCCCAAGCATCGACTGGATCGGCATGCACGCGTCGGGCTTCGCGGTAGGCGTCAATCAAGACTCCGCGTACATATGGATAGCGCACGCGGGTTGGCGAGTAGGTGTACCAAGAGAAGGCAGCCCCTCGAGGGCACCCGCGTGGTTCGTACTCTGGACTGTCAGGGCCCACTGAAGGATAGTCGGTCTGCTGGGACTCCCAGGTGATGATTCCATCTTTTACGTAAACTCTCCAAGAGCATGATCCGGTGCAGTTGACACCGTGGGTACTTCGAACAACTTTGTCATGACTCCACCTGTCACGATAGAAAACGTCTCCCTCGCGCCCGCCAACGCGCGTGACAGTTCGTCCGTCGGCTGAAGCTTTACCCGGGGTGAAAAATCGACCAGCTCGCACTAAGAAATCAGCATTCGCATTGCTTTTTTCACTCGTCTTCACGGCTGGATCTCCTCGGGAGTAATAATTCGCGATGGCTTTTGGTCGGTGCGGTGGAGGCGCGCAGTGCACATCCCCGGTCGTGACCACACCTCCATTGAGGTGACAGCAATTGGTTGGCCGGTGTTAGCAAGTAAGGTCGAAAGCATCGCGGTATGGATTTCGCAGATCACCGGATTGGCTTCGACGATGTCGGCGTACGGGCACCCCGAAACATGAATCGCATCGCCTAGGGCGGTGGCTTCAGCGGTGAATCCGAGTCGGTTCAATGCACCGGCGGCCTCGGCAACGGCCTCATCTGGAGAAGTTGCAATTGGTAGAGCCGGCAGTGATTCGACCCAAAGCTCAGCCGCGCCTTTTGCGGCCAGAGGGTCCTTTATCTGAGCCAGCTGCATGCTCAGTGCACTTGCCAGAATCTGGTATGGCGACGCGACTTGCGCGGCGGATTGATAGACCCAACGCGGCCGGCCTCTCCCGGCGTGCTCGGTTGCCTCGCGGGTCGCTACTTCTTTGGCCAGTAGGACTTCTAGGTGACTTCGGACAGTGTTTGCATGTAGCCCGGTGTGCTCAGAGATGGCATCAACGGTCAGTGGTTCGGGGGAGTTTGCCAGTAATTCAGCGATTTGGGCCCGGCTATCGCGGCCGGGGGTAACAGCGTCCATGGGAGATGTCTATCACCTATTTGTTATTTATTCAATAAAACCGGGTATAAATCAGCAGGTGTGCTTTAATACGGTATATGAAGCTAGAAGAGGCGCCAACCGGCAGAGTTAGCGTCTTAGTGATGTCGACTTTTGGCTTCACCTTGATGTTTGCGGTTTGGCTCATGTTCGGAGTGCTAGGCATCCCGATCCGCGACGAATTTGGGCTCACCGACGTGCAATTGGCGTGGGTGGTTGCAGTAGCAGTCTTAAATGGAGCCATTTGGCGTTTGCCGGCGGGCATCGCCGCCGATAGATTCGGCGGCCGACGCGTTTTCATCGCCATGTTGCTAGTAACGGCTATCCCGGCCTTTCTAGTTTCAACGGCCACCTCGTATAGCCACCTCCTGTTCTACGCCTTCTTGGTCGGATTCGCTGGCAACTCATTTAGTGTCGGCATTGCTTGGGTTAGCGCTTGGTGGCCACAAAGGCAACAGGGTTTTGCACTCGGTGTTTTCGGGGCTGGAAACGTAGGAGCCTCGGTCACGAAGTTGATCGGGCCAGTTCTGATTGCAGCAATTCCAGCTGCCGGGTTCCTCGATGGCCTAGTGCCAGGAGGCTGGCGTTTTGTTCCGTTCTTGTACATGATTTTGTTACTGGCTTCGGCGGTGGCAACTTGGGTTTGGACTCCTCATCGCGAAATCCGGCCAGGCCAGGGAAGATCGATTGGTTCGATGCTCATACCCTTGCGGCAGCTGCGCGTATGGCGATTTAGCTTTTATTACGTGGTGGTATTTGGCGCATACGTCGCTTTGGCCGCGTGGCTACCAAAGTATTACGTTGATGTTTATGGAATGCCCCTAAGCCAGGCCGCGCTGCTAACGGCACTGTTCATCTTCCCGGCGTCCTTGTTACGACCATTTGGTGGCTATCTGGCTGACAAAGTCGGAGCCCGCAGAATGATGTACGCCACGTTCGTAGTCATTTTGTTAGCATCCGGCGTATTGATGATGCCGTACGGCTACATCGTGCTTTCAATGCCGAATGGTG
The DNA here is from genome assembly GCA_044336815.1 of Candidatus Nanopelagicales bacterium. Classification (GTDB taxonomy): domain Bacteria; phylum Actinomycetota; class Actinomycetes; order S36-B12; family S36-B12. The sequence continues at coordinate 34,469 of JBIIOU010000002.1, forward strand.
CGCAAAACTCGGTGCTGCCTTGGGACGTCGGTACGGTACTTTTCACCTTCCTCGTATTCGCAATTGGGTGCGCGATGGGCCTTGGCAAAGCCGCGGTATATAAGTACATTCCCGAATACTTTCCCGAGGATGTTGGTGCTGTCGGTGGGCTGGTGGGTTCACTGGGCGCACTAGGGGGGTTCTTCCTCCCACTGCTTTTTGCCTATACGGGTGCCATGACCGGCTTCCCACAATCGACATTCTTTGTAATTTTCGTCGTTTCATTAATTGCGACCGCTTGGATGCACTTCACCGTCGTCAAGATGCTCCACCACGCGAGCCCAACTCTTGCGAACAAATTCGAGCACGAAGTCCAATCCCTAGATGAACATGAAACTATGCTGGAAGAAAGCGGGGTAAATCGATGACTGTGACCTCCGCGAAGGATAGAGGAGCCGACTGGCTGCCTACCTGGAGTACTGATGACATAAATGAGTGGGATAGCGGTCGAGCTTGGCGCACGCTTTGGATTACCACCGGAAACCTCACGCTGGCCTTCATCACCTGGTTTCTTGTATCAGCCATCGCGCCGAAACTCAACAGTGTCGGGTTCAATCTAAGTGTTGCTCAGTTGTATTGGCTGGCCGCGATGCCCGGGCTAGCCGGTGGCACCTTGCGGCTTGTCTGGACATTTCTCCCACCAATTGTTGGAACTCGTAAGTTGGTTACCTTCACCACGATTCTCTTCGTCATCCCACTTATCGGCTGGGCACTTGCGGTCCAGAATCCGAATACTCCATACGTGGTATTGCTATTCCTCGGGATTTTGGCGGGCATAGGTGGTGGTGCCTTCTCAGGGTTCATGCCAAGCACTTCATATTTCTTCCCACGCGAAAAGCAGGGCACTGCACTAGGCATCCAGGCTGGGATCGGGAACTTCGGCGTGAGCATCGTCCAATTCGTTACACCTTGGATAATTGGCATTGGATTAGTTGGCGCCTCGCAGATAATGGTTAATAAGGATACGGGAGCAGAGCGCGATGTCTGGTTCCAGAATGCCGGATATATTTGGGTGCCCTTCGTACTGGTAGGTACTGCGGCAGCTTGGTTTCTACTGCGAAGTGTGCCGGTTCAGGCTAGAGGGATTCGCGAACAATTTGATATTTTCCACAATAAACACACTTGGATTATGACGTACTTATATGTAATTACATTTGGTACTTTCTCAGGTTTGGCGGCAGCCTTTGGTCTGATGATTAACAACATTTACGGAAGCGCCAAGTTCGGGGCAGAAGGTATTGACGCTCTGAAGTACGCATTTCTTGGAGCGCTCGTTGGGTCAGCGGCCCGAGTAATTGCTGGGCCGATAGCTGACCGAGTCGGTGGGGGCAAACTGACCGTCATCTCCACTATCGGGATTTCATTGGGAGCGGTTTTTACCCTGGGTCAACTAAATCCAACTTCAGCAGCGGAGTTCCCAACTTTCCTTGCGGGGATGTTGGTCATCTTCTTTTTCGCAGGTGTTGGCAATGCAAGTACCTTCAAACAGATACCAATGATTTTCGAGAAGCGACAGGCCGGGAGCGTCATCGGGTGGACGTCGGCAATCGCTGCATACGGTCCATTTGGTTTCGGCATCCTGCTTGCCTCAATTTCTCCTACTATTTTCTTCAGCCTCGGGGTGATATTCGGCCTGATCGCCGCCGTCGTAGCCTGGTGGTACTACGTCAGGCCAGGTGCCGAAAGGCCTTGCTAGGCCAGTCTTGGCTTAACCACCTGTACACCAACATGTAACTTCCTGTACCCTTCGTGGCTAGTGCGCGTTCAATTGCGGCAGGACAATTAGAGGTGGGCGAATGCTGGAGATCGTGGGCTACATAGATGCTGGCTCGGGTTCGTACCTATTGGCGGCCATTGCTAGTGGCGCGGCAGGCACCTGGTTCTTTCTGCGGTCAAAGTTTGCAGATTTGCGGGGCCGCGGTTCGAAGAACGCTGAGCAGACTCCCGACAGCACACTCTCCGAGTAGTGCCCGCAGTACCCACGGGGTCGACGAGTTTTCGCGATCCCGAGAATGCCGCCTTCTTTCACGAAGGTACTTGGTATCGCATCGCCGGGCCTTCATCGTCTCAAGCTTTGAGCCTACTGCGCGGGTCACCGCTGTATGGGGCATTGGTGAGCGATGGATCAATACTTTCGTATGAGAGCGCAGCTGCCGAATTAGCACTAGACGTTTTGCACGCTTACAGCGCGAAGTCAGGGCGCCAGCCACATAGCGCTGCTGAGGTCTTTAGCGTCGAGACCGCCCCGCTAATCACTTACCCATGGGAGTGGCCCAACTCGCTCCTCGAAGCGGCAGCCAAGTTGACATTGTCCTTACGAATGCAACTCCTAGAAGTGGGACTCGACCTAAAGGATGCGTCGGCGTTCAATGTTCAGTTCGTCGGGATGAAGCCGGTATTCATTGATATAGGTTCAATAGAGATGTGGCGACCGAATCCATCCTGGAATGCATCGCGGCAGTTCATCGAGAATTTCATCAATCCGCTCGCAGTCGGATCAGGTGAGCATGTAACCGCAGCCGATGCTTGGGAGTTGTCAAGGCACCGAGGTCTTAAGTCGAGCGCTGCTCGGCAACTTCTACCCCGGAGTAAGCGCCGAAGTTTTTCATTGCGACTATTGCAAGCGACGACGAGGCCGGTCGCAGCCAATGCGCCCAGCGAGACTGAATTTGCTGAAAGGGCCGCGCGCAATAAGGATTTGGCGCTAAAAGCCACACAGGGTTTGACCCGCAGGCTGCTAAAGCAGGTGACGAAATTACATAGCACCGCCCACCGCACCACCTGGGTTGACTACGGCACTCGCGAGCACTACGGCAGTGATGACTTAGTACGAAAGTCAGATTTCGCCGCAGATTTCGTGAAGGCTGCACCGGGGCGGGGTGAGCTAGTACTTGATGTCGGCGGTAACGATGGGTTTACCGCGGCCCACCTTGTCCGTAACACCGATGCAAATGTCGTAGTTCTTGATGCGGATGCCGGTGCACTTGATGTGCTTCACGCGGGTATCTCAACAACCCCGGATCTAGTCGGTCGGGTAACGCCGATACTTGGTGACATCACCAATTTGATGCCGGCCACCGGCCTTCTGGACGCTGAGTTTTCGGCCTTCATCGAGCGCGTTCACCCAACTGCGATCACCTGCCAAGCAGTACTCCACCATGTAGTAATTACCCAGGGCACACCAATGGGTTTTGCGGTCGATGCACTCGCCCGTTTCGGTGCTCCGGTTCAGATCGAGTTCGCAAACGAAGAAGATGCGAAGGTAAAAATCCTGCTTGCGCAGATCCCTAACTGGCAGGGTGAGTATTCAACCGACGCGCTACTTGAGGCGCTTAGGGCGAGATTCGCTGATGTCGAGGTCGTTGGCACTACCTCCCCAACCCGCGTTGTCGTTAATGCTTGGAATCAACTGGATCTGCAGTGAGCGCAGCGCGGCATTCAGTAAGTTCTTGGATAGGGGACCGTCGCAATAACAGCCCTCGCGATATCGCAGCCTGGCTGGTTGCGCCATTCATTTTGGTGGTGGTGATACCAGCCAACGAAAAAATCGCGAGCAATGCGGTGTTCTTCGCCGCACATAGTGTCTCGCCGATTACCTGGCTCGCGGTGCTCGCTGTGTTCCTTGTTGTCCTTTGGCTTGTTCTTTCCGTCATATTGAATCTTGTTAGAAAAAAAACTACGCCTCTGGCTTTTGACTACGTGGCTTCAATCCTGATGTTCTTGACAACTTGGTTCCTTGCCGGCAATCTGGGATCGCGTTTATTTAGCTCGAGCGCACCCATCCTCGGGCTGCTGCTTGGCTTGCTGATTGCGGCACTACTCACCCAACTTTCCCGTCGCATCATGATGGGCAAGGCCCTAGTGATATTTGCCGCGGTTGCCGCATTCTTCCCGGTAGTCATGAGCCTAACCGTGGGCAGTGATGCGTCGGCAGCCGAACTCACTTTCAAGGATTCGGATGCTCGGCCAAACATCATCTGGGTGATATCGGACGAGTTGCAGTACCCACTGGCATTTGATGAACAAGGCTTAGTGCGAAAGGAACTTCCAAACCTCGCCAAGTTACAAGAGTCAGCGACAACCTACACCCACGCCTACGCGACTGCGAATTACACCGATTACGCCGTGCCATCGCAACTTGCTGGTATTTCGGATGTGGCAGGTGAAGGTGAAGAGCGCATGGAAAAGGTGCGAAGTAGCATCGGGATTGTGCCGAGCTTGGCGGCGAAGTACTCGGTGGTGATGCAATCACCGATTTACCACTTTGAATGCGATAACACCGCCTGTGCCAGCGCAGGCTCGGATCAAGACTCGAATATTTTTGTTCGCTACTTGAGCTTTGTTAAGGACACCGCCGCGGTGGCTGGGCGCACGGCATTGGCACCACCGTTTTCGAATGCATTTCCCTCACTCGATGGTAAATGGCGTGATTTCTGGAGTGGTGGCGATGAGTTTGGTGACAACGCTGACGGTAACTCTGTCCAAAAGGTAATTGACGGCATAGGCCGCGCCCACTCAGGCAATCCGAACAGCCCGCTATTCGCTTTTTGGCACAGCATTCGTACCCACGCTCCTTGGTCGGTTGATCGTGAGGGCAAGGAGATATATCCCTCCCGCCTCCCAGTTGTCGAGGGTGCGCACATGGTTGGAAGCGACGAAAATGGCCTCTATACGTCGCCGGAATTGCAATCAATGGAACGAAGGCTTTACGCGAACGCAGCGGTTGACTTCGATCGCCAACTGGGTGAACTTTTGGACACCCTTAAATCAGACGGACTATTTGAGAACACGATGATCATCATCACGGCTGATCATGGCGCCGGGATGACCGTCTCCCGTGATCGACGTCTGGGGGATACCGACGAACAGTTATGGACTGAAGTTGCGCACGTGCCGCTATTGATTAAAGCCCCAAATCAAATAACTGCCACGACTGTCTCCGAACCCCGCTCGACCGGGCAAATTGCCCAGACAGTAGTCGATGCGGCGCTCGCCACGACCGCGAAGGAATTTATTTTGTCACCAGACTTGGGCCAGGCACCAAAAACCGGACCAGTCTTTACGACAGTTGCATACGGTGGGGTTATGACACCATGGGTGTATTCGGGCCAATCGGAGCCGTCACCTTGGTTAGCCGAAGACTTGTCACCACCCAATGCGGAACATCCATTCTCGATTGGCATCGACCCCGCACTAATTAACGCGCCGGTACCGGCTGGGTGGAATGAATTGGCTAATGCCGCAATTGATGCACTACCTGGTGAGTCAGACCAGCAATTGCTCGTGGTGGATCGACCTACGGGCTCGTGCGCGATCGGCCAACACGTCGGCTTAGTGAGTTCAAATGGCATAGTCATCGGCTCGGTATTGTGGGAGCAAGGCAGACAGGCCACCGGGCCAACCACCCGTGGATGGGCGATTGTGCCGCGAGCAGATGATTACTCGGTGTGGTGTGCTAACTAAGATCAACGAAATGGAAATCAGATGAATACTCAGACCGAGACCACCTGGCCGGCCAATGTGCGCACCTTGGCCGTAGACATTGGCGGCTCTGGCATCAAAGCTTCGGTGTTGAGTGCGAAAGGTGAGATGGTCGTAGATCGGGTGCGCCTTGACACCCCCTACCCGTGCCCACCGGCGACCTTGGTTTCGACCATTGAGCAAGTTGTCAGCGGGATGGGCGATGTTCAGCGGGCCTCGGTTGGTTTTCCAGGCTTGGTGCGTGGTGGCCGTGTTGTTGAAGTACCGTCACTCTCGCGCCGCAAGTATGACGGTGATGCCGACCCGGACTTAGCAGCTTCGTGGTCAGGATTTGATCTAGGTGGCGCCTTAGCCAAAGTCTTCGGGGTGCCGACCAAGGTGGTAAACGATGCTGACATGCAAGGGTGCGCTGTAGTTGCAGGTGGGGGCCTGGAGTTCGTAATGACTTTAGGTACTGGAGTCGGAACGGCCCTGTTTTATAACTCGAAGTTATTGCCCCATCTTGAACTTTCGCACGGTATGTATTCAAAGAAGTTGACGATTGACAAGGCGTTGGGCAATGTGGAGCGCAAGAGTGCCGGAAACAAGAAGTGGGAAGATCGGGTTCACAGGTGCGTCGAGATATTCGCCGAGATGCTGTGGTTTGACCACATTTATATCGGCGGCGGTAACGCACAATTGCTGAACGAAAAAGCTTTCGGGCCCAAGGCGAGCATCATTGCGAATTCAGCCGGCATCATCGGCGGGGTCCGTGTCTGGGAACTAGATCAGCGGTAATCCGCGCGCACATCCGTCGGGAGTACGAGGAGAAGAGCCCGTCCACGAGCATCCCGAGAATCTCGCACAAGCCAGTTAACTAGTGAGAGGTTTTCTCTAGCCTCTCGCAAAGCTCATTAAGGAGGTACCGTTCTTAGAATAGGGTAGAAGTATTCTGTTTCAAGAACTGCTTCGTTACTTTAAATATGGCGGCTAGCCCTCCCGGCTTTCAACCAGATAGATGGGAAATAGAAGATGAGAGTGCAACTTCCAAAGGCAATTTTCTTGGCCTTTGCAATGTCCACGCTTGTGGTCAGTGCGTGCAGTTCGGGGTCCTCGGAGTCTGCAAGCCCAGTGGCAACCACACCAGCAGCGGAGTCTGCAGAAGAAGTTCAGACCCCAGGGGACTACAAGATTGGTGACACCGGTCCCGGTGGTGGGATCGTGTTTTTTGACGCGGGCTCCGTGCAGCCGTGGGGTCGGTATTTGGAGGCAGGGCCGCAACTCGCTCCCACCGAGTGGTGCGGTGAGGATTGGGAATTGGACATCCCAGGAACGATGACAACGATCGGGTCGGGTGCGGCGAATACGAAACTGATGGCGGATGCCTGTAAGGCAGGTGCCGCTACTTCAGTGATTGAGTTTGATGGAGGTGGGAAGACCGATTGGTTCTTGCCCTCCAAAGATGAACTTAACGTGGTGTACGAACAGCGAGAAACTATTGGTGGGTTTGGGGTTGGCAACGACGGGAGTTCCTTTGATGCCTATTGGAGTTCCACGCAGAGCGATGCGGGCACCACGGGGTTCACGGACGTCGTTTGGACCCAGTACTTCGACGGTGGCGAGCAGCAGGGGAATGACTGTAAGTGCAACTTTTATGGCGTTCTTCCGGTCCGGGCTTTTTAGCCTTTCATCACTTCACCTATTTATCACTTCAGGTATGCGGCTGGCTTGCTTCGGGATGCGTTGTTTGCGGTGGCCAGGGACGGGGTCGAACCGTCGACCTTCCGAGTTTCAGATGGGTGCTCGGCATACAAATAGGTCTTTACGGTCATGCACCGTCAGTGAGGGGATCTTGTGAATCCCTCGTAGTTGGCTCTGGTGTTGCAGAGTCTGTGCACATGGTGTGCACATAGATTCGTTTCCAAGTATCAGTCGGCCATGGTTTACCTCGTTGGTGTCAGTAATTCGGATAATTCCAATGTACTCATGAAACTTCTCCACTACATCCGAGCTGTGTGTGATTATTTCATGCATAGCGGGCATAGACCCGCAGGTTGGTTTCTGATCATTTGATTAGGCCCAATCAGAAGCAACTTCGTGGGGGATTTGGAATTGGTCCGCGCCGCGTTGGTGAACTACCCGGCGAAACTGGCTCCCGCATGATGGGATGTGAACATGAGTACTGCGCCCGTCGCTCGCCGCCCACTTCCGGCCATGCTGCTAGCTGCGGTAATTGGTCTGGTTTTCGGCTACATTGTTCTAGAGGTTCTCAACGCTGGAATTATTGCGATTTGGGAGACAATTCCTGGGAACTGGACGTCCACTCCCGCCTGGTATTTATTTGGAATCCTCCTAGTTTCCGCAGTATTGGTATTCGTGATCCGGAAGTTCGTCGGGGATGCCGGACACTCACCAATTGGTGGAATCAAGGTAAGCAGCGTGACGCCGAAGGAGTACCTCGGTGTGATCTTGGCAATTTTTGCCTCTCTTTGGGGTGGCATCGTGCTCGGCCCCGAAGTTGCACTTGTCGCAACTGGATCACTGATCGGTGGTCTTGTTGCCAAGTGGATGCACTTAATTGATGCTAAGGATCAGAAGAAGGTGGTTGGGTTCGGAGCCTTGGGTGCGCTTTTGGCTTTGTTCGTCGGGCCGATCCTCTCTGGCAGCCTCAAGCTAGGAAGCACCCCCGCAGCTATCGAAGTAGATCAGCTGGGTTGGGCAATTGTCGTGGCCATAATCGTGGCGGTCATCATTACGATCGCGCGTGTAGTTGCGGCATTGATCGAACGCGCAACCGGCAGCGCTCCGAACCTGCCGATCCTGTTAGCGGCCGCAGTCATTGTTGGCATCAGTGCGCTTATCGTCCAGAGCCGTACAGGTGAGGGCATTTTGTTCATCGTCACTTCTGGGGAAGATTTCATCACGAGACTGTCTACTTTGACGTCTACGTCAACGGTGCTAGCGATCATCATTTTCAAGGCCATTGCTTATGCGGTATCCCTAGGTTGTGGATTCCGCGGCGGCCCGTTCTTCCCAGCCATGTTTGTAGGGGCCGCGGTGGGCCTGCTCATCTCGCTGGCCTTGGGCGACTCCGGACCTTCGGTGCCAGCAGCAGTTATTGTCGGCGTGATCGCTTCATTAATAGCCACGGCACCGATGAAGTGGCCGATTGTGATCATCCTTGGTGTTGTTCTCGGCTTGCTGATGGGCACTTGGACGTTAGTGCCCGCGGCGCTGATCGGTGCAGTCGTCGCGCGACTAATCCCGCGCTGGGGCGACCGCGTGATAGAAAATCCGAAAGTTACCGCGCACTAGTTCGGGGCTGGCAAAGCAGGCTCAAGATTCATTCCAAGCATTAAGGAAACGGGGTCATCAGGTACTCGCTCTGGAGAGAGAGTAGCCTGCCGAAATGAGAAAGAAATTAATCGTTGTCCCTGCCTTGGTGTCTTTCGCGCTCCTGATAGCTGCGCAGGCACCCGTTGCCGTTGCCGATGTGCGCATTAGCGCGACCACGGCGACCCCCTCCATCCCGCGGGCAACCATTACTCTGGCAACTACAGGCAAGGGCCCCTCAGCAGTGGTAGTTGACCCTTACGGGGGCGTGTATACGGCCGATACGCGGGCCAATACGGTCACCAAGATTACACCTGAAGGCGACGCCTTCATCCTAGGCACCACAGGTCATCTCCCGACTGCACTCGCACTGGATTCGACGGGCAACATCTACACGGCCAACAGCGGTGACAATACGGTCACCAAGATCACCCCCGGCGGCGTATCAAAGTTGTTCGGTGCGACCGGTAACCAGCCAATGGGGATCAAAGTTGACGCATCAGGCAACGTCTACACCGCTAACTACCAAGACAGCACCGTCACGAAGATCAGTGCTGCGGGAGTCTCGTCTACCTTGGCCGCGACCGGCACGCACCCGCTCGGCCTCGCACTTGATCCCGCGGGCAACGTATACACCGCGAACGAAGGCTCCGACACGGTAACGAAGGTCACTCCCGATGGGACCCAATCGACGTTCGGCACCACCGGGGGCTGGCCGCAGGCGATTGCGATTGATCTGGCCGGAAGTGTCTTCACGGCCAACTGGAACTCCGCCAACGTCTCCATGATCACCTCAGACGGCACCTCGAGCATCATCGGCAAGACAGGTCGGCGCCCGATCGGCATCACCATTGACCCGAACGGCAACCTCTACGTCACGAATGATGGTTCGGATTCGGTTTCCCAGCTGACACCGGGTGGGGAATCTCGAGTTATCGCGGTGGCTGGTCGCCGGCCCATCGGTATCACCTCTGATGCAGCGGGCAATCTCTTCGTTGCCAACTCCGTCTCGAACACTGTCTCGCAGATATTCCCGCGCCCGCCGATCCGACCTAATGTCTTGACTCTCTCGACCGTCACGGTGGCATCTGCGGGTAACCCGTCTGCGTGGATCATCCCGTTCTACAACGATGTCTACGAATCCAGTGCTTCCTGCCAGGCAGCGCTACCGGCGGTCCAGGCCGCTACGCAGGCCGACCCGGATCCGGGGGTTCAGGCGGTGGCGTCGACATCCTGTATGGAGGTCGGCAGCGTTCCTTACAACTTCGATATCGCTGAGACTGAACTCACGGTTGCCCAATGGGTTGCCTTCTTGAACACGGTTGATCCGCTCGGCAGTAACCGCCACCACCTGTGGGATGCACCCGAGAGTTCGGCCGTGTGGCCCAAGTTCGGATCCATCAACCGGAATCTGAAGGCTCCGCTCGGTCAGCGCTACTACGTGGCATCTACAGCGTGGGCGAATAAGCCCTACAACTCAGCGGACTTCTCTCGTGCCGCACGATTTGCGAATGCGGCCCAGAACGGCACGGTGCTCTCGAAGAAGACTTCGCCGGTCACCACGGTCTCAGGTCAGCAACTGCAGGTGACCACCTACACGGTGCGCCTATCGTCTAAGACCGAAACTGGCATGTACACCATGAAGAATCGCAAGGCCACTCGTAACTCCAATACCGGCTTCATGATCTCTAGCCAAAACGAGTGGATAAAGGCCGCGTATTACGACCCCAATGGTGGTGGAAAGTTCTCCTACTGGGACTACCCCACCAACCCAGGCCTGTATGTCAACTGCCCGGTCGACACGTCCGGCTGCTCGACCGGCGAGCAGCCCGTGGCCACCCAACTCGATGTCAATGGCAACGTGACCAACGCGGGAACCCAACCCTTGGCTTCTTTCGAGTCGCTGCCCGGCAGTTCCCCTGACTGGTGTCCGCAGCCGTTCACTGCCGCTCAGTGCTCACAGACACCGGTTCCGCTGTTCCCCGCGTATGGCGGGAACGTCAGTTCGGTGGGGCAAGCGCTCACTCGATCGCCATGGGGAACACTAGATCAGGGCGGCAACGTTGTGGAGATCACCGACACGATCGCCCCGCCGCCGGTGTTGAGTGATCCAAGCATCGTGTGGCGTCGCTGGCACGGTGGTGTCGTTACCGCGACGGCGTACCAGATGTGGCTATCCGCTGTTGGAGTTACGCCGCAGACTATTCCCGGATACTCCATCAACCCTTTCCGCGGAATCCGGCTTGTCGTCCAGGGAACGAAGTAGTTCAACTAGATTTAGGGCTTGTTTACCGGTCAGGCGCTCGAGCTTTTGAGGTTGCTGAGCTCGGTGGTTGAGGTAGGGCAAAGAATGCAGAACTCGTTTCCTTCAGGATCAGCGAGCACAACTCAAAAAACTTCGCCTTGACCTATGTCACGACGCGATGCACCAAGGTTTATGAGGCGCTCGACCTCCGCCTTATGATCACGTGGCCGAAAATCCAGGTGAAGCCGATTCTTCGTGACACGATCCTCGGTCACGGGGAGGAAGAGAAGCGCAGGTGTGGCATCGGCTGCGGATCGAATCTCGACTTCTGTGTCGTCCTCATTAGTGACGATCACGTCTAGCGCTCGGGCCCACCAGAGGCCAAGTTCCCGGTGGTCGTGCGCATCGATTACAACTTGCTCCCATGCCAGTGGCATGAAGCGAGTAGTACATTTCTGGCCTTAATGGTGGGATCCAGTGGTGGCCAGGGACGGGGTCGAACCGTCGACCTTCCGAGTTTCAGTCGGACGCTCGTACCAACTGAGCTACCTGGCCTGGTGCAACGAACTGGGCGAGCAGTTCGTTGCAAAGGCCCGGAGCGAACTCCGGGCCTAGCGACCCCGACCGGGCTCGAACCGGCGACCTTCGCCGTGACAGGGCGACGCGCTAACCAACTGCGCTACGGGGCCAACATTTCGTGCGTATCCCCAACGGGGTTCGAACCCGTGTTACCGCCGTGAAAGGGCGGTGTCCTAGGCCACTAGACGATGGGGACCTACGAGCATCTCCGTCGACCATTACGCCGTTGGCGACCGGCCAAGCATACGTGCTGGCCCCGGCGAGGTCCTAATGGGGAGCATTCGCTGGCTCCAGCCCACCTGGCGGAACGGGGTCAACCCATAATGGCGGGGTGATTGAGGTGTCTGCGGCTGACTTCGAAGGTTTGGTGGCACAGGCGTTGGACTTGATCCCCGCCGAGTTAGCGGCCGCTTTCGACAACGTGGTCGTCGTCGTGGAAGATGAACCACCAGCAGATGACCCGCAGTTATTGGGGCTCTACACGGGCATCCCACTGACCGAGCGTGATAGTTCATACGCTGGGGCGCTGCCCGATCAGATCACTATTTTTCGCCTCCCTACGCTGGAGATGTGTGACAGCATCGAAGAAGTCATTGACGAAGTCCGAATCACCGTCGTCCATGAGATTGCGCACCACTTCGGTATTGATGACGAACGGTTGCATGAACTCGGTTACGAATAGTGTTTGCGTAGTTAAAAAGGAGCAGCGAAATGAAGTTGCAAGGATCCGTAGTTTTCGTTACCGGTGGGGCATCAGGCTTGGGCGAGGCGGTGGTGCGCCGCGCGATTGCCGATGGTGCCAAGGGGGTAACGATTGTCGACCTTGCTGAAGATAAGGCGAATGCTCTTGCCGCCGAACTCGGCGACCGGGTTTTGGTCGTAAAGACTGACATCAGTAAAGAAGATCAAGTTGCTGCCGCTGTTAGTGCAACGCTTGCAAAATTTGGGCGCCTCGATGTGACCGTCAGTTGTGCGGGTATTGCCATCGCCGAACGCACTTTGGATCGTGAGGGCCAGCCAGCCCCACTTCCGAATTACGCGAAGGTAATCGGTGTCAACCTAGTTGGGACATTTGATGTAGTTCGTCAGACCACCTCGGCCATGGCAAAGAACGAACCAAATGAAGAAGGTGAGCGGGGAGTTGTCATCATGACGGCGTCAGTCGCTGCCTTTGATGGTCAAGTGGGCCAAGCCGCCTACAGTGCTAGCAAGGGCGGGCTAGTTGGCATGACTTTGCCGCTTTCACGTGACCTAGCACCGGTCGGTATTCGCGTTATGACGATCGCACCCGGGCTACTGGACACCCCTATTTATTCATTTGCGCCGCCATCGTTGAAAGAGCAGCTGTCCAAAACCCCGGTGTTCCCTAAGCGCTTGGGTCGCCCTGATGAATTTGCGAAGCTAGTTGCGGCGATCATCGACAATGCCTATCTAAATGGCGAAGTTATTCGACTTGATGCAGCAGTTCGCTTGCCACCGAAATAGTGGGCGAGGTTGCTTACTGAGACTCGCGATTATCAAGCCAGTATTGGACTCGTTCCCTAGCTGAATTGTTTAGCACGTCTTGAGCGTGATAATGCTCGTAAATTTCTTGAGCGTTATCGATGCTCTCAATCCCGCAAGCTTTAAGTAAAAAGGATATGTCGTCACTGTCGCGTATCCCGCGGTTGGCTCGGAGTTTCATGGCTAGCAACATTCGCACGGAACCGATGGAAACGGTGACGCGACCTTGACTCATAACTTCGACCCAGTCCTCGAGGCCGACGGGTGGAACATAGGCGAGCGCTGCTTGGTTTATCCAGTCCGGCGGAAGTGAATACTTGATAGTCATTTCTTCGACTGTCTGGTCAGCGACGCCGCCAACTCTTCGAGTAGTTCTCGAACCTGTGCGGATGACATTGTGGCCGGCACTAGACGCTAACCAACACTGATCTGTCCAGATATATGCCATGCAGCACCAACGGCGCTGGTGTATTTCTTCGGGCATCACGGCGAAGTGAAGGCACCTCTTCTACATCCCATGGTTCAGTGAGTGTGTACTTGGATTCCTGCAACCATGTTGGAAGTGGAAGCGCATCATCGGTGAGTGCGCAGTCAATTACGCCGGCAATCAACGCGTCAAACCTGACGTCACCGGTTGGCGCGGGTGGGTTAATCACTAGGGCCACCCTGGTGGCACCGTCAACGCGTCGAAGGTCGTCATTGAGTTGGATAATCTCTCGCCAAGCTGAGCGCTCATCCTTGGCGGCTAAGTGGACCCCTATGTCGGTCGCGACCTCCCACGCGGCGCGCAATGTTGTGGGGAGAATTGTTAAGCGGCTGCCCAGGTGAGCGAGAATCCCATCGAGCCTTCCCACGGTGGCGTCCTCGGAGCCAGACTCAATCGCCGAAATACCAGGTTGATGTATTCGGCAGGACGCTGCTAGAGCCCGTTGAGTGATTCCCCGATAGGTGCGGGCTGAGCGAAGCAAAGCCGCTGCTGGCAAGGTGGCCACCTCCTGTAGATATGGTATACCGTATCACAGTTTCCCACCCCCGACGTAGTGGTTAGGCCCCGGCGGCTGCCCTTATTAGTCGATCGATGACCGCAACTCCTACCCCGGTCGCTGCCGGTGGCACCGCGAGCACGGCCTCGAGTTTCAGGGCATCAGCTTCACGAAGTGCGGCATACAGCGCACGGGCGTACTCCTCGGTATTTCGGGGTACCGCGAGGCGCACGAGCCCACTAGGGGTAGAGACCTCGGCAAGGGCGAGTAGTCCGATGACTCCTTGGGCCGCGCCCTCGATTTCGAAGGCGATGTCAGCTTCGGCAATTAGTTGCACGGTGGCATTGGGTGAATAGTGCGATTTAAGGGTGCCCGAGGCGCGAACGGTTGAATCGTGCGTGACCTTAAGGCCGGTAGCCGATTCCACGTCTTCGATCGTTATGGCACCGGGGCGGAGCATCTTCGGATTAGGGCCGGTGCAATCGATGA